>JBEHWK010000149.1:0-7550 GCA_040217795.1 Clostridiaceae bacterium | reverse complement strand
GCAAAAAATTTAAAAGAAGGGATATGGCAATTCAATCTAATAGGAGACTTAATAGTAGTGGGAAATTACCATGCATATCTGCTTCAGAAGGAGCTGCTTGCTCCTGACACAGCCTTTGTAGACCCAACTGTTGAAACCACGTTAACGGTTCCGGGGACTGCTGAGAGAATAATATGTGTTGCATCTTACAACCAGAATAACAATACTATTGTTCCAAGTTCAGGTAATGGGTATACAAGGAAAGGTATAGTGAAGCCCGATATTGCAGCAGGGGGAATAGGCCAGCTGACAACAGCCCCTGGGGGAGGAACAAAGGTTATCTCAGGTACTGGAGTTGCATCAGCGGTTACTGCAGGATGCATAGCTTTGCTGCTTCAGTGGGGGATTGTAGAAGGGAATGATATAACCATGTATGCTTCAAAAATACAGACTTATCTCATAAGAGGGGTAGAGAGAAGACCAGGAGATGTTTACCCCAACCCTCAGTTGGGATATGGTATTTTGAATATGAAAGGAGTTTTTGATAATATAAGAATGATAAGAAGTAAAAACGAATATTATGCAGGTAACTTATTTGTGAGATTGCCTTAAGATTAGAAAAGTGGCACTGGCCACTTTTCATTTTTTTTACCAGAATCTCTTTTTTTTAGTGGGAGCATTATATCTTTCTAAACTGTTTTTATATTCATGGACTAAACAATTGCTGGCATAGGAAACCGCAAATATAAGAGATATAATTACTGACCATAGTAATGTGTTCATATATTTCACCTTCCTTTATTAAACAAATGTAAAAAGTTAATTGAATATACAAGTATTATTATAGCACAATTGTAAATAAATGTAAATAAGTGGATATTATGTTATTGAGTGTTGTATTTATATCTTTCTAAAATGTTTCAAATCTTTTTATGCTATACATTAAAAACTTATTGACAAAAATCAGATAAATGTCAATAATATAGGCATATTAGAATTAACTAATTTACTGTTAAAGAAAAGAGATTTTAAAATAAATATGAAAAGAGGGAGATTTTCTAATGATAGAATATGCAAAAGAAGTAGCTGAGATGTTGAAGGTTTTGGCTAATGAAAACAGGCTGATGATCGTATGCTGCCTGATGGAAGGGCCTATGAATGTAAGTGAACTTCATCAAAGAGTGAACAATCTGACGCAATCGGCATTGTCTCAACATTTATCAATACTTAAAGCTCATAAGATACTGGAATCAAATAAAAACGGTCTTACAATAATATATTCAATAAAAGATAAAAGAGTTTTAAAATTAATTGAGCTATTAAAAGAAAATTACTGCAGTTTCTAAAATTTACGATGGAAATAATACAAGGACTTCTGAAAAGGAGAATAATCTCTATTTTTGGAATGTCTTTTTTTATGGATTTTTTTATTAATAAGGAGGAATTTGTAAAAATATATTGAATTATAATATAGTAGCAAGCTTGAAAAAAATGGATATTAGATTTTCTCATTATATGTATAAATTAATATTTAAGTTTAAAGGAAGGAAAATTATGGAGTGTATGAAGATAAGAACTTATTTATCGGAGAAGTCAATTGAGGTTGCTGGCTATTTAGGGGATAAACCGGTTATATCTGAATCTACAGCAGAAACATGGCATAATGTCATAAATAACATGGTATCTGCATTCAATGTTTCTGCCGGGTTGATAATGAGGTATGAACATGGTGAAATTAAAATATTTTTAAACAGCAATAATTCAGAAAATCCTTATAAAGTCCATGAAAAACATAATCTTCTGTCATCTCTTTATATGAAAACTGTAATAGGAAACAGAGGACAAATTATCCTGAATAATTTATCAGAAACAGAACCTATAAATGAATATAACCTGAATATGAATTCATATCTTGGATACCCTCTTTTATGGCCTGATGGAGAGGTATTCGGAACTATTTGTCTTTTAAACAATGAAGAAAGAAATTTCAGTGAAAATAATTTAGAACTAATGAAGATCTTTAAAGAGAGTATTGAAAAGGATCTTGGACTGATTTTTCTGGAACAGGTATTTATCCAGGAGGCAGATGAAAGAAAAAGAGCAGAGCAGAAGTTGTTAGTGAGCCAAAAAAAGTATGTGGATTTATTTAACAACATAAGAAGTTCAGTTTTGGTATTTAAGGAAGAAGAAGGGGGAGAAGATTTTATTTTCATGGATTTGAACGAAGCTGCTGAGAGAACATCAGCCTTCAATAAGAATGATATAGTAGGGAAGAGCCTCAGTGAGGTATTTCCAACTATTGAAAGAACTAAACTTCTGAGAATAATGAAGGAAGTACTGAGAACCGGAAAACCTTCAAGTGTGGAGGTTTTTTATTATAAGGATGAAAGAATAAGTGGCCCAAGAGATAATTATCACATATATAAGACAGAAGATAATTATGTGGTTATAATTTATGATGATACTTCAGAAAGTATAAATTATCAGAAAACCATAGAAGAAAATAATAAGTTGATTTATGAAAAAAAGCAGTACGAAGAAATAAGAAATGAATTTTTTTCAAATATTTCACATGAATTGAGAACGCCTGTCAATGTTATATCATCGGCAATACAACTTATGCGTTCAATAAATTCTGCCGAAGAAAACGAAAACACATTTATAAACAAGTATTTAAGGATTGTTGAAATAAACTGCAGCAGGCTTCAGAGGACAATAAACAATATAATTGAAATGACTGAAATTGAAGCAGACTTCTATGATTTTGATCTTAATAATATTGATATTGTTAAAACTGTAAAAGATATAACCTTTGGGGTTAAAGATTATTTGTCAGGTACTGACAGAAGAGTATCGTTTCGAAGTGATTTTCCTAAAAAAATTATAGCTGGGGATAAGAAAAAAATTGAACATATTCTATTGAATCTTCTATCTAATGGGGTAAAATTTACAGGAAAAGGTGGTAAAATAGACGTTAAAATGACGAAAAATAAAGATTGGATATTTATTTCTGTTATAGACAATGGAATAGGGGTTCCGGATGTAAAAAAAGATGTGATTTTTCAAAAATTCAGGCAGGTAGATAAATCCTTGAACAGAAGCTGTGAGGGGAGCGGAATAGGGCTGTCCCTGGTAAAGGCTTTAGTAGAAAAGCACCAGGGGAAAATTCATTTTACCAGTACTCTTGGAGAGGGTAGTGAGTTTGTAATTCAGTTGCCATGCATTAAGATACCGAATGAAATTGCAGCTGACGGGTTTATGAATAAATCTGAAGACATCAGCCTGAAAGAGAAAATCAAGATTGAGTTTTCAGATATCTATGGACTTGAATAATAATAGGGTTTCTAAGTTAATATTTGAAATTAAAACTCTATATTATGATGAAAGGGTAAAAGATTTTTTACCCTTTCAAGATGTTTAATAAGTATTTGTTGTATTATTTTCGGGATAATATTTTTTAAAGGCGTCCTCATAATCTTCAGGTTCATTAAAATATTGTACTTCCCCAATCAGCTTGCCGTTATCATCCCTGATTAACTCTCGTTTCACAACTTTATTGGAAAATTCCGGATTGATATTTAAATTTTCACCCATAAGACACCACCCTTTGATTAGAATCCTTTTTTCTGAGCATCAATAGCACTTTCGTTTAATGCAGGTTTTTCTATCGACTGGTTAATATGATTTTTCGGCCACTGATTCTGAGTCTTGGTTCCGTTCCGTAGAAACTCCTTTTTCTCGAAATTTCGGTTATTATCATTTTTCATAGTAATCCCTCCTGGTATCGGATCTTTGTAGTCATTATCAAAAGCTGTACAATTAGTATGTGCAGTTAATAAAAAAATAATAGTGTATTTTTATTGAAGTCAGATGATTTATATCTAATTCTGGATATTATAGGGAAGCTTTACTGAAGCTTGATTTATGCATGTTCGAATATTGCAAGGAGAGGTGATTTTCGGGCATACATAAATTTTTAGTCATTCAATATGCATAATGATGAGGCAGACAGGGCAGAATTGTATCAGGAAAAGAAATTGCTGAAAAATTTGAACCTGTAAGTGTTTGCAACAACAGATACATATTTTGCCTAAGCTATTTGGTGAATTTTATGTATATATTATTAAAACACAGGAGGGAGGATTATTATGAAAGCTTTTGTAGATAAGGATACTTGTATAGGCTGTGGATTATGTCCATCAATTTGTCCTGAGGTTTTTGACATGGATGATGATGGTAAGGCTAAAGCCATAGATGAAGAACTAGATCCAGCATTGGAAGACGGAGCAAAAGAGGGTGAAGAGAGCTGCCCTGTTAATGCAATTAAAGTGGAATGATAAATAAAAACCTGAAACATGGATCATAATCCTAGTTTCAGGTTTTATCTATAAAGATAGGATATTATTTTTCAAAAGCGTTGTATATTGCATTTACAGCTTTTTCGAAGTCTTCAGTTTCAACACCAACAAGTATGTTCATTTCGCTTGAACCCTGGTCAATCATTCTTATATTTATATTCTCTTTTGCAAGAGCAGTGAATAGAACAGCTGCTATGCCAGGACTTTTAGCCATTCCTCTGCCAACAGTAGCTATAACAGCCATGTTTGGATAAACTTCGATTGAGTCAGGAGAACATTGTTTCTTAATGGCTTCAACTATCTTATCCTTTTTATTCTTTAATTCAGTATCAGCAATAACCAATGAAACTGTATCTATTCCTGAAGGCATGTTTTCATAGCTGACACCGTATGCTTCAAGTATTGAAAGGAGTCTTCTTGTAAAGCCTAATTCAGAATTCATAAGAGCTTTTTCTATAGCAATTACAGTAAAGTCTTTTCTTCCTGCAATTCCTGTGATTTTTCCATGGGCAGTTGAATCGTCAATGTCATCAACAATCAAAGTACCAGGATCTTCAGGTCTGTTTGTATTTTTGATATTTATATGAATTCCGGCTTCTCTTACAGGGAATATAGCTTCTTCATGTAAAACTGAAGCTCCCATGTAGGAAAGTTCTCTTAATTCTTTATATGTAATTTTTTCAATAGCTTTTGGATTATTCACTATTCTAGGATCTGCCATCAGGAATCCTGAAACGTCTGTCCAATTTTCATATAGTGATGCGCCTACGCCGGCAGCTATAATAGAACCTGTTACGTCAGATCCGCCTCTTGAGAAGGCAACAATTTCCCCTTCTTCATTTGCACCGTAGAAACCTGGTATTACAGCTTTTTCTACATTAGCAAGTCTTTCCTTTATCTTTGACTCTGTTTTCTCAGGATCATAGTTTCCGCCATTGTTGAATACTATAAGTTCAGCAGCATCTACAAATTCAAATCCCAAGTATTTAGCCAAAATAAGACCGTTCAAAAATTCCCCTCTGCTTGCACAGTAATCTGCAGAAGCTCCGTTTTGTATGTCCTCTTTTATTTTTGCCAATGGAGTCTTTATGTCAATATTAATTGAAAGATCCTTAACTATATCACAGTATCTATCTTCAATAAGCTTAAATACATCGTCAAAAGGTATTGAAGTCTTTACGTGAGCATTACATAGGTAAAGAAGGTCTGTAATCTTATAATCCTTGCTGTTTCTTTTTCCAGGTGCTGAAGGAACTACAAATTTTCTTGCCTTGTCAGCTTCAACGATGGATTTTACTTTTTTAAACTGTTCAGAGCTAGCCAGTGAACTTCCACCAAATTTTGTTAGTATTATGTTATTCATAAAAGTGGCCCCCTATTTAATTATATTGTATAAAAAATAACAATATATATAATAACAATTTTATTGTAAATATGCAATTCTTTAAGGGAATTATTATTGATTTTTCTTGAAATCCAGTTATATTTGTTATATACTGAATATAACAAATATAACTTTAGAAGGAGATGTAAATGATGCTGCTTAAAATTGATTTTCAAAGCGACACGCCCATATACCTGCAGCTTAAAAATCAGATCGTTTATGGTATTGCAAAGGGTGAACTCCAGCCTGAAGAAAGCCTTCCATCAGTCAGGCAGATGGCAGAGGATATAGGGATAAACCTGCATACTGTCAATAAAGGATATAATCTTCTGAAAGAAGAGGGGTATGTAACAATAGACAGGCGCAGGGGTGCCGTTATAAATCCAATTCCTATAAAGAAAAATGATGCTGCTGAGAATTCACTGCATGAAGAATTAAAAAACATTGTTGCTGAAGCATATTGTTTCGGTGTTTCTGAAGATGAATTTATTGAAATATGCAAAAACTTGTACAATGAATATAAAAAATAATAATTAGGGAGACGTGTATTATGAATGATTTATTTATTGCAAACATAATGTCTGTCATCATATTTGGGTTATTGTATGCGACTTTTTTATTGACACCTAAAATGAGCAGAAAGGATCTTATATTTGGAGTTTTTATTCCACTTGACAGAGCCAGGGATCAGGAGTTAATCAGAATATCAAAGGGGTACTCTAAGGATCTGACAGTTTTTACATTTTTAGAGCTTTTAATATACTTTATTCTTGTGAACACTTTATTCAAGAACCCTGGTATATTGGCCGCTGCACTTTTTGTTTCAATAGGAGGGTATTTTCTTATATTTTTAAGAGCTTATCGTAAAACTAAAAAATATAAAATGGAAAACAATCTTCTTGCAGATAAAAAGCAGGTGGTGTTAATAAATACCTCCATGTCAGTGAAGATAAGAAACAGTGCTGTTATATCCACAATGTGGTTTATTGTCCCAATGATCATAGCTTTAGTAAACTTTATTTTGCCACTGGTTAAATATGAGGAACTTCCCTCAAGGATTGCAACTCATTGGAATATATCAGGGACCGCAGACAGTTTTATAGAAAAGTCATTTGGGGCTGTTGTGGCACATGGTCTGGTACCGGCAGCACTTGTTATTATCATGGTGGTTTCAAATTTCTCTATAGCTGTAAGCAAAAACAGGTTTGATGCTTCAAGGCCGATTTCTTCAGCAAAAAAGCTATTTAAATTCAAAAAGATAAATTCAATCCTGATTTATTCTATGACAGTGATTATTATCTCATTGATAACAGGGCTGAATCTTAATTCAATGAATATAGTTTCTCTGAACATGACCGGGTTCACTCCGTTTTTTATTGTATTGACCCTTTTGATGATTTTTATTCCAATAGGTATAGATGTTAAGATGGGTCAAGGAGGGCACAGGCTGAAGGACAATGAAGAGGAGATGACCGATGACACTATAATTAATAAAGATGATGATGATTTCTGGAAACTTGGAACAATATACTATAATCCAAATGATCCGTCTTTATTTGTTGAGAAACGTTTTGGAGTGGGTTGGACTTTGAATTTTGGCAATAAAACAGCTATAATAATAACCGTTTTATTTATAATTTTTATAGTTTTAATGTGCATATTCCCATTGTTTTTTTCAAAGAGCTGATTAAGTCCAGCTAAGAAATGTCAATAAGAAATAAAAAAATAATCAATTTTACCTAACCTAAAAAGGGTAACTTTAATAAGCCTTTTGACTAACTGTCAAAAAACAATGTTAGTTTTATGGAATTACACTACGCAGCGAAGCC
>JBEHWK010000148.1:0-7581 GCA_040217795.1 Clostridiaceae bacterium | reverse complement strand
ACTGGTTTTAGTGTCCCAACTTTATCCCAGTTTCTTAATGTCTTAGTTGTTTTACCAATAGCTTTAGCAAATTCCCCTATTGAATAACACTTCAACAGAATCACCTCCTAAAACTATTATTCTACGCATTATAATAATTATTCATAGTTTCCTAAAGTTTTCTAAAGTTTCATTTGCTGTTTCTTTACCTCCTTCTAAATAAAACAGGCATAATCAAAAACCAGATAGAATCTTTAATGATGTATGCCTGCTATGCTTCTATAATTATATTCTCTTGTATTTCAGCTTCAATTGTCTTTTTGGCGGGAGCGTGTAGGAATTGAACCCACCCCGGCCGGTCTTACCACCCGACTATGGATTTGAAGTCCACGGAATCCACCAGGATCCATCCACCCCCATATTGAACCTACATTAGTAATTGCTTATATACTTATATTACTTCTATAATTAAAATTTGTCAATTACTTTGAATCAACTAATAATACTGTTTACTCCACCTTCCATAATATTCCCTTATTTCACCATTATTATTTCATCTTTCTTCATGGAGATCTATATGAATTATTTACAATCTAATAATACATCAATATTTACTCCTCATTTATTATCTCTCTTATTGTATTGCAATACGCTGTCATGTCTGTGACCATAGCCGCATGTCCAACATCCCCCAAGCTGATAATTTTTACGGATTGCCCATATACTGTATGATACTTTGCAATATCTTTATCACTTTGAGTAATATCATCTTCTGACCTTAAAACATATACCGGAATATTTCTATTAAATCTTTTTCCCCTTATACTTTTTAAAATACTTAAAACAACGGAAAAATGCGAATATATATCTTCTTTTGTAAGTTCCTTCATTATTATTTCTTTTGCAGCTTCTCTCATTTCTTTTGTTTTATGATCATTCTCGCTGAAAACTTTTGAAATCATACTCCAAAATAACCTTTTAACTTTTTCCTCAGATAATATATCAAGTAGTTTTAATATTACTTTCAGTTCAACTATTGAAATGACATTGTATAAAAGAGGTCCGCTGTTACTTATTATCAGCATTCTCACTAATTCAGGCCTAAAAAGAGAAAATGCCTGGGCTGTTATTCCTCCATAGGATTGCCCAATAATATTCACTTTTTCAACACCCTCAAATTTCAAAACAGCTTCTATTCCTGAAATAAACTCTTCTATTGTTTCAGAAGCCGGATAATCTGCTGTAATTACAGTATACTCTCCTGCCAGTTCTTCAAGGAACTCATATCCAAGCCTTGCACGGCGAAGTCCTCCGGTAAGAAACAATATAACATTTCCCCCTGACCCCAGCTTATAATACTTCCATTGAACTTTTCCTGCCAGGATACTCCTGCTGAACTTCTCTTCAAACTCCATGGACTTTTCCTGTGAAAACATACTACTCACCCCTCCCTTATGAATCAGTTATATTTAATAACAATATTGCTTTTCCCTGTTGCAGCATTTATAGGTATATGATTCACATATTCCACATCATAATTCAAACAAATGAGGTTTTTTTCTTTTAAAATTTTGTCCATTTGTTCCCTTAACTTAACTTTAACATCATTGAAATTAGTACTCTTTCTTAATTCCACTCTTATCACAAAGGACTTGTCTGAATTTTGCACAAACTGATATTTAGTTATTCCTTGCAGCTCTAATGAATCTATAATCAATGGATGCAGAAAATCCTTTTTCCCTTTATCATTAATAAACCACATGATTTCTTCATTTCTTCCCAGAACACCTTTTATTTTGCTGAAAGGAAGGGCTTCACTTGCTTCCCTCTCCTTGTTCATCAGTTTATCCGTGAGCCTGTATCTGATAAGAGGCTGCGAATAATTATATAGCGGTGTAATTAATGTATAATCCTCTTTAAGTTCCAGATAATTCATTTCATCAAAAATATAAAATCCTCCGTAGACTTGAGTCTCAAAGCCTAATATCATTGATTCAGAAGCTGCATAGACATTAAAAATATCCGTACCCAAAACAGATTGAAAATACTCTCTCTGCTCCATAGGCAGGGGTTCTCCGCCCGTAATCACTCTGAATGCATTGGACTTTATCCTGCATTCTGAAATCAAGTCACAAATAATTTTAATGGCTGAAGGATAACCAATAATTACATCCGGATTAAATCCATTGATTTTTTCTATCCATATTTCCAGGGGCAGATTGATATTCAGTAACAATGGTTTAAATCCAAAACCTTTTACCCCCTCATATACAGTCATCACTCCTGCAAACCGCCCTTCTGTTGCTGCAACGTATAATATTCGAAGTCCCCTTAAAATTTGTGGAACGGCCTTCACTATATTTTCATATCCCCTGCACGCCCTGAATCCAGCTGCCAGAATTGTTTCCCAGGCATCACTGTCGTAGAGGAAACATGTAGGTTTACCTGTGCTGCCTGAGGAATGTATGATTGTATACTCATCCAGGTACTTTTTATTCATATTTTTGTCTTTGCTCAGAAAGAATTCTATGTCTGCCAGAGTTATCCTTTTATCCATAACTATTTTGTCAAAGTTCTCAACAAATATTTTTTTATCTATACATGGAAGTTGTTCTATGGAAATTTCCTCAACATCCGAGTCACGAACCCCAAAACTGCGGTAATATTCATGATAGAATTGTGAATTATAATAAGCATGTTTCAGCAGTGATCTGAACCTTTTTTCCCTGATTTCCAGGATCTCTTTTCTCGTTTTCCTGAAATTTCTGCTTAACTTGATTGTTTTGGCTGCTAAACTCACATATCCCATAAACTTCCCCCTAATCTTAGCATTCTCATTTCATCTTTATCTACATATATATATAATTATACTCTCCGTTCAGTTGATATTGTTTACAAAAGTCAAATAAAACTCCCATTTAATCAGGTGTAAAAAAGAGTTAAGTGAATCAAAAGCAATTTATTAAATTTTCTTGATTCACTTCTCTATTTTCCAATATACTCAGTATCATTTTTAATTCTGAAGATTATTTACCATCTCGTTTACATCTGTGACAGGAACTCCACAGGCAAAATTCTTGCATACATAGGCAGTTGCTCTTCCATTGACTGATTTCTGTTCCTTTGCATATTTTGCTATATCCAGTATATCTGAATTATCTTCGTTTATTGGATTAAACACAACGATCATATTAGGCATAAACCTTTTATTAAGTGCAGAAATCATATCCATAGTATCCCTGGATTTCCGCTCACCAGATATGACAACTTCAAATGCCTGCCCTCTTAAATACTCTATCCCTGCAAGCATTTGTGTATATCCAAGCGGAGTTTCTTCAACAGATTTTGAAAATGCCTCCTGCAGCTTACCAGCATATTCTTCCATTTCCGTATTTCCGGAAATTCGTGACAACCTGATTAAATTCAATAATGCTATTGAATTGCCTGAAGGTATTGCACCATCATAAACTTCTTTTGTTCTTACAAGCACCTTTTCTCCGTCCTCAGGAGTAAAATAAAACCCTCCATTTTCTTTATCCCAGAAAAGCTTGATTAGTTCTTCATTCAGGGATAACGCTTGTTTCAGGTATCTTGTATTGAAAGTTGATTCATATAATTCAATCAAACCATATATGAGAAAGGCATAATCATCAACATTGGCATAAAAGTTCCACTCCCCTTTTCTGTATCTGTGCATCAGCCTTCCCGCATCTTTCATGCTGGTCAGCGAAAAGTCTGCTGCTGCACATGCTGCGTTTATATAACTTTCATTTTCAAATGCTCTTCCTGCCTTTGCCAGAGCGGCTATTGCGAGCCCATTCCAGTCTGTGAGAATCTTATCATCCAATAGGGGCCTTACTCTTTTTTCCCTCTCTTGTTTAAGAGTTTTTATGATTCCTTGAAGAGAGTTTTCAAGTTCATTCTCAGATAGTTTCATTTCCTTACTCAAAATAGTAGCATCCTTCTCAAAATGGAGAATATTCATCCCAGATATCTTTCCTGTGGCTTCATCTCTGAAATTACCCTCATCTTTCATTCCAAAAGCTTTTATGGCTATTTCTGCTTCAGCCTCATTCAGTATCTTACTTACTTCATCAGCAGACCAGATGTAAAACTTTCCTTCTTCACCTTCACTGTCAGCATCTTCAGCAGAGTAGAACCCACCCTCCTCTGACTTTAAATCTGTTGTCATATATTGAAAAATCTTATCTGCAATATTCTTATACTTTTCCTTGCCTGTTGCCTGATAAGCTTCTGTATACGCCATTAAAATCATTGCCTGATCATACAGCATCTTTTCAAAATGTGGGAGCAGCCACTTTCTGTCTGTAGAATACCTGTGGAATCCATACCCAACCTGGTCAAATATTCCGCCGGCGGCCATAGCATCAAGTGTTTTTAATACCATATCCAAAGCCTTACCACCTTTAGTCCGTTTGTAATATCTCAATAAGAACAACATATTATGGGGTGTGGGGAACTTAGGTGCAGACCCGAAACCTCCATACTTCTCATCAAACATATATTCAAGCTGGCTGAAAGCTTCCTCTGAAACCTCCTCACCAATTCCATCTCCTGCCTCCTCTGAGTGAAAATCCTGAAGTGTTTTTGTAATTTCTTCTGCTGAATTTATAAGATCTTCCCTATCATTCTTCCACAAATCACTTACTCTTTTGACTAGTTCAACCATTCCAATTCTTCCATGCATGCTTTGTTTCGGGAAATAGGTTCCTGAAAAAAAAGGTTTCTTATCAGGAGTCATCAAAATGGTAAGCGGCCAGCCTCCATGCCCTGTCATGGCCTGGCATACAGCCATATATATATTATCAATATCAGGCCGCTCTTCTCTGTCAACTTTTATGGAAATAAAGGTATCATCCATAAGTTGGGCTACTTCTTCATCCTCAAAGCTCTCACGCTCCATAACATGGCACCAGTGACAGGTCGAATAACCTATGCTAAGAAATATGGGTTTATCCTCTTTTTGAGCCCTTTCAAAAGCTTCTTCTCCCCATGGATACCAGTCCACAGGGTTATATGCGTGCTGCAATAAATATGGGGATTTCTGATTTATTAGTCTATTAGTTTTTTTATCTTTTTCACTTGCCATAACTTCACCCTCCACTTCTTATATCTTAATTATTATTATTTATATGATTAATTTTTATTAATAAAAATAAAAGTTAATAAGCATCAAGCCTACTAGTGTTGAGACACATTTCACTTTGTGAAGTTTAATGTTTAAAATAATGCAAATTACATATACTAATGCAGAAATTAATACATAAAGTATAGAATGGAGGTTTGAAAATGAGAAAACTTACTGAAGGAGAAGTACTTTCATTAACAGGATTATTAAAGTTTGAGAACGATGGCTTAGCAGTTTCAAGGACAATGCAGGCACTTATAACAGATGATGAATTAAAAAAACAAGCAGAATCAGGTATATTGGCAGCTGAAGGCAGAATTAAAGGGCTGCAGCAATTTATTAATGAGAATAGCGTCACAGGAGTATAAAGGAGGAACAATGTTATGTCAACTATTTTAAGCAATATAGTTCAAAACGCAACTGATATAAATGATGAGGTTATAGCTGGAAATATGCTTGCTTCTGCTAAAAGCGCAGCAGATGCCTATTTAAATGCAACATTAACAAGCACAACACCAGAATTAAGAGCAATTTACTCATCTAGTCTTAATCAGGTGGTTGGTGGTCATTCAGCACTTACTGAGTTAACCATAAACAAAGGTTGGGATAACCCATATAATCCACCTGCTCAACAACTCTCAGATGTTATAAATAAGACTGAAACAACTGTTAAATAGGTTAGAAAATGTCATAAAGAGTCATTTTGACTCTTTATTTTTTTAGTTCATTTAACCTAACGCACAAGAAGTCCTCCCATCCTCTTAGGTGGGGGATGAATTGTTGCCCTTTGAGAAATACCAAGACATGAGATACACCTAGAATATATTAAGTAGTATAATATATAAAGCAGGTGTATACATGCAGTTAGATAATAATAACAATTCAGTGTTCTTGATGCATTACCATCTTGTACTTGGGTTAAAATATATACGTAAAAAGCTATGAAAGGATTATTTCTGGTCAAGAAGTTTTTGTTTATTGACTAAAGGGGGAGCACCCATAGAAGTAGTCAGAAAATATATCGAAAGCCAAGGTGAGAAGGTATGAACAAAGCATATAAATACCGCCTATATCCTGATAAAAAGCAATCAGAGCTTATCAATAAAACTTTTGGTTGTGTCAGGTTTGTATATAACAGGATGCTTGCAGACCGCAATGAAAAATACAAACAGAATAAGGATGATAAGGAAGTTTTGAAAAAGCTGAAGTATACCACTCCAGCAGATTATAAGAATGAATTTGTATGGCTGAAAGAAGTTGACAGCCTGGCATTGGCAAACGCACAACTAAATCTGAATACTGCATATAAAAATTTCTTCAGGGACAAATCAATTGGCTTTCCAAAATTCAAGAGCAAACATAATGATAGAAGATCATATACTACAAACAATCAGAAAGGTACTATAAGGATTATTGATAATAGGCATATAAGAATACCAAAGCTGAAAGATGTAAAAATAAAGCTTCATAGGCAGATACCATCAGATTATGATATAAAATCTGCAACTATATCACAGACGGCATCAGGCAAGTATTATATATCAATCCTTGTAGAATTTGATGCTGATATACAATCTGTGCTTCCATGTGCAGAGAATGTTATAGGGCTTGATTATTCCTCAAAAGCATTGTATATTGACAATTTTGGTACATCTGCTGATTATCCTAAGTATTACCGTAAGATGGAATCAAAACTGAAAAGAGAACAACGCAAACTCTCCAAGCGGATGAAAGGCGGAAAAAATAGAGATAAACAGCGTCAAAAGGTTGCAAAGCTCCATGAAAAGGCAGCCAATCAGCGTAAGGACTTCTTGCACAAACAATCAAGGCAGATAGCCAATGCCTATGATGCAGTTGTGATTGAAGACCTGAACATGCGTGGAATGGCTCAGGGATTGAAGCTTGCCAAATCAACAAATGACAATGGTTTTGGTATGCTTAGAACATTCTTGGAATACAAACTCCGGGAACAAGGTAAAGAACTTGTAGTTATTGATAAGTGGTATCCCTCAAGCAAGACTTGCCATATTTGCGGTGAAATCAATAACAAGCTTACACTTGCTGATAGAGTTTGGACTTGCATTTGTGGAACCGTGCATGACAGAGACATAAATGCAGCGATAAATATCCGGAATGAAGGCTGCTATATGCTTGGTATAGCCTAAATCAGTATATAGAACCGTTGGGCAAACGGGGATAGCTTGGTAATCATACTGGCGTTGGCTGGTACATCCCAAGAAGCCCCCACCTCTAAGCGTAGCTAGGTGGTGGGAGTATGTCACGTCTTACTTTATTATACAGTAAACGGAGGAGCTGTCCTGAAAACAATTTAGAATAGCCCAAAAAAGAGTATACTAAATAAGCCTGCCTGTATTGGTAGGCTTTTGCCATTTTAAACAAAATGTTTAAGTCTGAGGTATTAAATTTACTTCAAATCCAAGATTCTCTAAAGA
>JBEHWK010000147.1:0-7742 GCA_040217795.1 Clostridiaceae bacterium | reverse complement strand
TCTCTATGGGTCTCACCACAGGCCTAATATAAATCATCAAGTATAAGTCTCCCGAAAATGTAATGTAGATTCAAAATAGGAGTTTTTCAAATATTCCAGAAATGTGGTGCGAAAGACGGGACTTGAACCCGTACGCCCATAGTCCCAATCCCCTATTTCTGATACCGAATTCTTTCAACTAGTGATTCTTTTCTAATATTTCTACTTAAAACGAATGATAGAGCTATCTGCAGGATTGCAATGACAGCTATCATAATTATAATCTCTGATAGCGGAAAATGGTATATATTCAGTCCTGTCCAACTTTTACTTTTGCCATAAGAGAACAACTCATATCCGGTAGGTATACCTGCTGCCATCGCTACCAAAACAGTCCCCATTGTGAATACAAGTCCTTCCATCTGAAGCATACAATTTAACTGCTGATTTGTCATACCTATTGCCTGCAAAATACCAAGCTCCTGTTTTCTCGTAATTATACTAACTATCATGGTATTTGCCATATTCATGAATCCGATGATTCCCAGGATAGCAAGAAATGTGTAAGAAGCCATTTTCATGATTCTTGTATCAAACTGTGATGTTTTTAATGCATCCTGATACGTTTCCAATTCCACATGCTCCTTATCTGATAATAGTTCCTTTAATTTATTTAGGACTGTCATAAAATTTTCTTTTTTACAATCCACCCAGACATATCCAATTCCATCTTTCGTAAATCCTAATTTATTATAAGTGTCTTCTGTTATTGCCCAATATTCACCACAATTACCAAAAGAACCTTGTATAGTACCCGCAAAAGATACTTGAGATTCACCATTATCCAATTGTGCTTGTATTTTCTGATTTATTGAATATCCATAGTCCTCCATAAAGTCAGACCATCCAAATAATATACCGTTTTCCTCAAATGCAGTATCATAATCAATAGTGCCAATATTTCCTCCCTTACTTTTGAAATTATTGAAGTCCTCTTTATTCATAACTGCAACAGATGACATATTACCTTTTTTCTTACCAGCTGAACCTGTTTCTTTCAATACAAGAACCTTCCTGGTTTTTACACCTGTCACTCCATCTAATTGTTCAATCTTTGTAATCATATCACCTCCTATGGGATTTTCTTTCAAAATACTATCCAGATTATTTTCAGTATATGCAGTATCGTTTAAGGAATAATCTAAACTAATTTTGAACTGTCCGTATTCTACACTTTGCCTTGCATCATAGTCATTATCTATATTTCCCACAAAGTTAGCAAAAACAACAAACAGTATACAGGAAAGTCCCATGGTACACGCTGTGGCAATGGTTCTTTTTCTATTCCCGGAAAGGCTTGCCATGGTCATATCTTTTACTCTGACAGTTTTTTTTCCTTTCCTCAGGCTTCTTTTTCCACTTGTATTTTCCTGATATCGCATAGCTTCAACAGGTGATATCCTCGAAACAATTTTCATTGGTTTTCTAAGTGCAAGGTAAACTGTAAGAAATGAAACAGCTGCAACTAAAATTAGAATAGGAACTGAAAAAATAGAGACTTCTGCCAAATCTGCTCCAGCCCTTAGAGAATTTGACTGTTCCATAAGCCATGAAAATGTAATTTTGCCTGAGATACAGCCAATCACCAGCCCAACAGGAACTCCAATCCCTGAAAGCAGCATTCCCTCTGACAGAACCACTCTTTTCAATTGCTTCTTTGTTGCTCCAAGCGCCTTTAATTTTCCATATTCCTGGATCTTTTGTGCAATGCCGACCTGAAAAATATTATAGATAACCACCACAGAAAAAAGAATTACGCCGCATGCAATCAGTAACCCGACTGATATTGTCTCCATTCCGGGGTCTAATGACCACATCAGGTAATATTTGTTTACCGATATTTTTCTTTCAGCAATTCCACATTTTTTTGCCAGCTCCTTCAATACATCTTCTGCTCCATCAATTGTTATATCTACAGAATCGTTTAGCCTGAAATAAACCCAATAATAGCGGTTATCAGCAGCAACCTGGCTTTCATAATATTTCTCTGTCACATAACCAATGTACTTTTTCTTAGTTGCTTCCATAACACTTTCCTTTAGCAATCCACTGATTACAAATTCCTTCTTTTCATAAGTGCTGCCGGAATCTGCTCTGCTGTTTAAACTGATCTTATCTCCTATTTTCGGATTATCATATCCGAGTGCCTTAAATAAGGATCTTTCTGCAGCAATTTCATCTTCTTTATCCGGAAAAGTTCCTTCTTCCAGATTCCCGGACTGATTCGTCAACCTATAAGTTGTTTCATCTGCATAATATATACTGATATCATTCTTATTCTCCACTTCACCAGCAAAGGCCATTCTTCCAATATCCGTAAATTCACTTCGAAGTTCCATCTCCTGTATCTGTTTTGCATTAACACCATTATAAATTCCATAATAGCTGCCATAAAGTTGTTCCGCATTAGTACGATTTGATTTAATGAATCCATAACAAAAGGTAGCTATGACAGTTAAAAGCATAGTAGTCAGGAGGATAGATACTATAATCAGTATACTTCTTGTTTTATTCTTTTTATCATTACTTATTGCAATTCTGGTTATGGTATTCATTTTTGCTCCACCACCTTCCCATCTTCTATCAGGATGATCCGGTCAGCAATCTGGGCAATATCCTCATCATGGGTAATCATTACAAGAGTCTGTCCATATTTTTGTGCAGACATTTTTAAAAGCCCTATAACTTCATCACTGGTCTTTGAATCCAGATTACCAGTAGGTTCATCTGCCATGATGATATCAGGTTTTGAAGCTAATGCTCTTGCAATGGCAACTCTTTGCTGTTGTCCTCCAGATAATGTGTTAGGAAAATTCTGCAGCTTTTGTTCAAGACCCAGGGTCTCAATAATATCTTTTACAAACACTTCATCCACTTTTTTTCCGTCCAACCCAATTGGTAAAATAATATTTTCCCATACATTCAAGGATGAAACTAAATTGAATGTCTGAAAAATAAACCCTATCTTTTTTCTGCGAAATACCGCAATTTCATCTTCCTTCAATTTGAATATATCCTGATTTTTAATATATACATTCCCTTTTGATGGTGTATCTAAACCTCCAAGCATATGCAGCAATGTACTTTTACCAGAACCAGATTTTCCAACTATTGCAACAAATTCTCCCTGCTCGATTGAAATATTTGCATTTTGAACAGCATTTACTATGTTTTGCCTTGCTCCATATGTTTTATACAGGTTTTCTGTTCTAAGTATTGTATCCATTTTATTTGCTCCTTTCAATTATTCCTTGTGTATATAAATAGAATACAATGTCAATATTTTAATTGACTTTCAAAATAACAGAAAAAGCCTTACAAAATTGTAAGACTTCTATAACTGATAAGGTAACTGAATTATAAATCTGGAACCCTCACCCTTTTCTCCTGATGAGACACTGATTGTACCCTTATGTCTGCTAATGATTTCACGAGTCAGGTATAATCCCACTCCTGATCCTGTTTGTGCTTTTACTTCCTTGGAATTTCCCCTGTAAAATCTTTTAAATACCTGAGTATAATCACTCTTTGGTATCCCTATCCCCTGGTCTTCAATTTCTATCCGTAAAAATGTGACTCTTTTCATCATTCTGATGATAATACAAGTATTTGTTGAACTATACTTAACAGCATTTTCAAGAATATTAATAAAAGCTTCACTCAACCACTTCTTATCATGAGGCAATATTAATTCCTGTAATTCCTCCTCCGCATCCATTTCTATGTGGATTTCTTTTTCTTGTGCTTTTAGATACACTCTATTGACAGCATCAAGAATGGTCTCAAAAATACGCAGGTCATCCTGTTTTATTTCAATCATTCCAGTTTCCATTCGTGATATATTGATTAATGCTTCTAACAAATTTTCTATTCCCTTTAGCTGAAGGTTACATCTATCTGAAAATTCCTTTTTCTCCTTCTGGTTCAAGTCTTCCTGCTGCAATATTTCAAAGCTTGTCTTTAATGCTGCAACCGGTGTCTTGAGCTGATGAGATATATCTGTAACAAGGGACTTTGTTTCTTCCTTTTCCTTATGTACACTCTCATTTAACAGTTTAAGATAATCACCGAAGGATTGAATATCCAAATATAGTTTTTCAATATCTTTATTTTCAAAATCATATGATGATGAATCGGGTATGTCAAATATTTTATTTCTATAATCTGACAATATCACTTCCAGTTTTTGTACTTCATTCTTTCTTTTTCGTTTTTCAATTATATAAATGCCCCAAATGCTGAACACACACACTAAGTAAAACACAATTGACAATACTATTATCTTAATGGATTGTATACTGTAAACCTGATAAAGCTCATTTTGATATTCTAATTTGTAGCCATAGTTTTCTAATATTTTTTCTCCGGCTTCTATGTTGATATCTTCAGAACCTTTCAATATTCTGGCAGCACTTTGCATCGTTTCTTCCCCAGATATCATCTTGCATATAATCTGAACTTTATCCCGATAGTTCAGATACTCCATTCTTATTGTAATCAAATTAAATAATAAAACGGCCAGAAATAGTATAATTGCAGTTACAATATAAAAACGCCGGGTGGTGCATTTGTATTCTCTCATCTCTTCACACATTCCTTATCCCAGACATATCCGATTCCTCTTACATTTTTTATATATTGTGGATTAGTCACATCTTTTTCAATCTTTTCACGGAGTCTGCGGATATTTACTGCAATGGTATTTTCTCCTACAAAATCACCTTCCGTATTAAATAACTGTTCCAGCAGTTGTCTTTTTGACATAATTTGTTTCGGGTGTCCCATAAAAGCCTGTAATAACTTCCATTCATTTTTTGTTAATGATATTTCTTCACTGTATTTCCAAACCCGCATTTCACGAAGTGAAAATCTTATATCTCCAGATTCAATCATCTCACTGTCAGCAGTTAATTGCCTTTTGAAAAATGCATTTACCTTTAACGAAAGAACGGATAAACTAAAAGGCTTCGTAATATAGTCGTCCGCTCCCGCTTCATATCCCATAACCTGATCTATTTCCTGATCTAATGCCGTAAGACATATAATATGAACATTGCTTTTTCTCCTGATAGTTCTTATAAATTCCAATCCATTTTCATCAGGCAATGTTAAATCACAAATAATCAGTTGTATATCATTCTTCTCAAAGCTCTGACTTGCTTGTTCTATAGTGCTACAGGCTATAACCTGATATCCTTCTTTTTCAAGTGTAAATGCAATACCTCTATTTACATTCTCTTCATCTTCTATTAGCATAATTTTGTTCATCTAATACCTCTACAACCAAAAATATTTTTTAGTATAATATAAGTTTTAAAATCTTTAACTCTTTTTCATTTGAATCAATAATTAAGATACCTATGTATCTCCATTATTGATCACACCCTAAATTATACCATAAAAAGAATTAAATAAACTTTATATTATGTTTACATCCCACAACTCCATCCTCAAGCATAACCTTTATTCCATTATGGTAAGTTGGTGAATTTATAAGGCACCCAAGAAAAACCCATGAATTCAAGGGCTTTCCATTGTATCAATATTGACGTTCTTATTTGGAAAGTCAGGTAAACCGGCATTTATGCTTTTACGAGAATACTTTCAGTCACTCCAAATTTATTACTGTAATTTATTCACTGCATCTATAAATACATCAGGATGAAACCGGTGAATATCATGATTGCTGGACAATTCAATTAGTTTGCAGTTTTCTATCAATCCAACAGCTTTTCTTGCCTGTCCATTTGACGAAGCTGCCATAAGAATCCCGTTGTCTGTATAAGCCTCCTGTGCATGCAGGAAAATTGTCAGGACTTTGATATTGCGCATCAGCGTTTCATGGTCCATGCCGCTGTGCCAGGTATAATCATAAAAATGCTCTCCAAACTGAAAGTCATACTCACTTACATACAAAAACGTAAAATTGATTGACTCTGGCATAAAGAAAAACTGCACCGGCGTATTAGGATGCTTTTCATGATATCGCTGCGCATAATTTGCTAGTCCGTCCATAGCGGAAGACATATAAAGCTTCCCCCAAAGACAATGTCTCAGATAGTAGGTTTCCCAACATTCGGATTGTCCTGAACCTGCATAATCGTGCATTGTTTTATAGGTATCCTGATATGCAAAGGTCTTTTCAAAGTTTTCCTTTTCTGTGGAAAACACTGGTGGATCTTCCAGCACGGCACCCGCTACCAAATCGCCGCCGTAAGCGGCAACATAAGAAGCAAGCAACCCGCCTGAGGAATGCCCGGAAACAACGGTTTTTTCTCCAATCACATTGTTGACAAACCAAACGAGATCCTTGCCGTTGGCTTCAAGATAGTACTTTGACGCATTATGTGAAGATTTGCCGTGGCCGTAACAATCCACCGCAAATACATGCCATTTTCTACTCAGCTCCGGAAGCACTTTGGTATAATCCTCCCATGCGCCCGTCTGCCCATGGATCAGTAAAAGCGCCTTCCCATTCTTGGGTCCTTCCGCATAATTAATAACAGAGCCGTCTTTCAATGTAACCTGCTTTTCTTTAAATCCCGCATCAATTGTTTTCTGATAATCCTTTTGCCAATAGTGCGTGCATCGATAACAGTAAATTACGCCTATTATTGCAATTAACAGAACTATACATCCAATTGCTATTCCGAATATTTTCAAAAATTTTTTTAAAACTCCCATATCTATTTCCCACCTCATAACAAATAATTTCCATACAAAGTTAAGAACTCTCACTCCTTTTGAAAGAAGATATTCATAAAAATCTCCCTTTGTATCCTGTCCCTCCATATCTATATTGTTTATTCCATCAACTATCTTGGAAAGCATCAATGGAGTTGGTATTTAAAAAATTGCATCGCCCATATATTTTGAATAAGCTGAATCTTTATCTCCATGAAGATTTTTATAAATGGAAATACTTCTTCCTTCATCACTCTGTACATTTCTCCGGCTTCAAAATCCTTGAACTTGCTCCATCTCAGATGCTGCTTATTACTAGGAAACATTCCTTGAAACTCAATTCCTAAAAACGCTGCTTCATTTTCTTTTATTGTTTCTTTATCATCCAATCCTTTGATAAATAAAAAATATGTAAACTGTTCTATAGCCTCCAAAGGATTTGTAATTCCTCCAGTCCAGAAAGTTTCCCATATTTTATCTGCTTTACTTCTTAATTCACCTGTAATCATTCTTGTCCTCAGTTTGGCTTGAACATATAGGATATTATATCCTTTTTTTCAATATGATACATATATATTGTAACAAATTTTATGTTGATGTTCATTAATTGTTAAAAAAATACATTTTGTGGTAAATTGTAACATTGTACTCATTTACGAGTATTTTATTTAAGTCAATAACTTCATATCAGTTTTCAGAAAATTACTTCGGTACAACCAGATTTTAGTTTTTCCCATACAACAAAAAAGAACCACCCAAAGGTAGTTCATTATTTACTGGTAAAAAATCCAAAATACCGTTTTCTCCGATTTTGAGACCTATCTACCGATAGGTGGGTGTCCGCAAAGATGTCGCTATTTTCCTGCTGCCGAAAGATTTCTCTATGGGTCTCACCACAGGCCTAATATAAATCATCAAGTATAAGTCTCCCGAAAATGTAATGTAGATTCAAAATAGGAGTTTTTCAAATATTCCAGAAATGTGGTGCGAAAGACGGGACTTGAACCCGTACGCCCATA
>JBEHWK010000146.1:0-8024 GCA_040217795.1 Clostridiaceae bacterium | reverse complement strand
TTCTTTTCTCCTTTTATTTTAGACATGAGAAAAAGGCTAAAGCTTTTTTTCAGCATCAGCCCTTATTTTGTGTCACTCTTCCTCCAGCGTTGCCAGTAATCTTCGCCCCTCTTCACTTTCAGATACTTCTAAAATAAAATTTTCCATAAAACTATTAATTACACTTTGAAATAATTCAATTGGTACATAGTATATTCCCTTAGGTGTAATAAACTTTATTTCACTAAATAAATCTGAATTATCCCACGCTATTTCTACAGTATCATCAACTTTTCTAAAAATCGCATCTGCCAGATATGAACCTCCATTGTTTGAAAACCATCCATGTCTAAAATACCAGTCTTGTCTTTTTTCAAACCATGAGAAAAATTCGTCATCATCATCTGAATCAAAATCCCCGCAATTATTGTAAAACTCTATGGAATTATTTCCTTCAACAGGAAGTGGAAATTGTGTTTCATTAATAGCGTTATTTATATTCTTATACAACCACTCCACAATAAAAATTAAATCCCACTCATATTCACGTATTCTGTTATCCCTTAAATAAGTACATACTGATTTGTTATGAACCCACATCTGAAAAACTCCCCATGAAGGTTCTGTTTTTCCACATTCAGCAAAGGGACTTTCTTTTAATTCATATGCTATAGCAAAAACTTCTTTGTCACCAAAACATTTCATAATTACTCTCCCTTATTTATTTTTAAACGAAGCTTTTATATTTAGCCCTTGCAATTTCCCCTTGATTCACCACTCCCAATTAACAATATCTGCAGGGATGAATTCTTTTGTATTGTAGATATCTATCTATACAGTCTTATCATTTTTTTAATCATGTCATTCATTAGATCATACTGCCATATAAAATCACGATATATCAAATGCAACTTAATTAATTGTTCAACAATAGCATCTTCTTTTTTACCAGGCATATTGCTAAGTTCCTTTAAGACTTTTTCCAATCTTGAATGAATTTCCTTGATTCCTTTGATATTTTCTTTTTCTTCATCTATTTCCTTATCTGTGTATATAATATTCTGGCTGGTTCTATTTAGTTGTTCCAATACTTGTAATGTATTAAGCATCTCTTTCATAATAAATATCCTCCTTTCTTATATTTTATTTTCCGTAAAGCATCCTAATAGTAAGTTATGCTTTAATCCATTAACCTTCCGCTTTTACATTAATTGTAATAAGGTTATATATTTACCATTATAGTTTATATTTTATTGTTTTGTAAGCAGATATATATTCATAGCGAAACAATTTACCATTTATTAACATTTTCTATATTTAAGATAACAAGGTTAGACTGTAATGCCACTTTTATTTTTTTCACTGATTCGCTGTTCCCAGAGAAACAGATTTTTATTTGTTGATCTCATGATAAAACCTCCCATCCAATCACTTTATCAAAGCATATCAAATGGGAGGTTAATTTAATTAATTTTTCCTTTTTCTAATGATTTAATTACTAATGTCCCTTCAGCAGTTATATCTAAATCCTTTCCTTTTTCAATAGAATAAAAGGTATCCGTTACAGTGAACTGGTGATTAATAAATACTTCAAAAGAAGATGTATCTCTAAATATCTCTAAAATTAATGAATTGCTCTCAGAAATAATAGGAAGGCTGCGTTCAAATAAAGTATTTCTTTCAGAAATACCACTAATTTTATGTCCACTTTTTTCACGACTAACTGTTAAGATTTGTTTATTCGCATCATAACCAAGTTCAATAGCTTCAGTTTCACCTTTTGCAAATTCTAAATTAAAACTATTAACTTTTTCTATATCTAATTCTAATTTAAAATAACTGTTTTCTTCACAAATATCTTTTAACTTCAATTTACTATCTTGAAGGTTTTGTTCACTAAGCCTGGTATCAATATTTATAAATTGATAAACATCAGAAATTGGATATTGCACTAATCGTTTATTTTTCACATGTAACTCCCTAGGCAGAGTCATTGAACCTGCCCACCCATGTTTTAGGGTATTAGTAGGTATATTTCGTTCCCACATTTGCATCCAAGCTACCATAATGCGACGATTCTTTTCATCAATACAGGTTTGAGGAGCATAGAAATCTAAACCGAAATCTATTTCATGATAATTTTCCACATTTAATTTACCAGTTTCCCAATCCATCTTGCCAATAAAAGCTACAGTGGAGCTTATATTGTGAAATTCATATTCATTCTTTGGAATTTGGATTGGGGACATAATTAGTACATCCTCGCCATCTATGTTAAATAAATCCGGACATTCCCACATAATGCCTTGCTTTTTATTACCTTCCAATAATACTGAAGTAAAAGACCACTTAAGTAAATCCTTGGAACTAAATAACAGGATTTTACCTCGTTCATCTTTAGTTTTAGAGGCAACTACACTATAATATAAATCCCCTTTTTTAAAGACTTTTGGATCACGAAAATCTTTAATTAAAGCATTATCTTCAACTTCTTTTTCAGCAATAACCGGATTGCCCTCATATTTTTCAAAGTTAATTCCATCTTCGGAATATGCGATACATTGAACTTGACGTCCTATACCATTTCTTGAATAATTTCCAGTATACATTAAATATAATTTACCATCTTTTTCAATAGCACTTCCGGAAAAACATCCATCCAATTCATACTCTTCTGTAGGAGCTAAAGCAACCGGCAATTGCTCCCAATGAATTAAATCTTTAGATTTTGCATGCCCCCAATGCATCGGTCCCCATACACTATCATATGGATGAAATTGATAGAACAGGTGATATTCACCCTTATAATATACAAATCCATTTGGATCATTCATCCAGCCAACCGGCGGCATTAAATGGTAGTTGTTTCGATATTCTTTATTTACCTTTTCCTTTTCCTGGGCTATATAATCATTTGATTTTTTTAATAAATCAACAATTTCATTATTATTACTTCCTGCTTCGATTATACTCATTCTTCTAGTCCCCTTAATTGTTTTTTTACTTTCTTTTTTTACTTTATTTTATTCCTGTACCAGACCCTCCAAGTCCTTGTAATATATATTTTTGTGCAACAATATATACTATGATTAATGGAATTGTAGCCATTGTCAGTACAGCCATTACTTGATTTGTGAAAACTGGTTCAGTAGTTTGAATTGTTGTAATTGCTACCTGAATTGAAAATTTAGATTTATCTGTTAATACCATTAATGGCCATAAATAATCATTCCAACTACCAATAAAAGCTAAAGTCCCTACAGTAGCTACTGCTGGTTTAGACATAGGAAGCATTATCTTCCAGAATATACGAAAAGTACTCGCTCCATCTATTCTTGCTGATTCTATTATCTCATCTGGAACAGCAAGAAAGAAATTCCTGAATAGATAAATACTAAATACATTTGCTATCCCAGGTAATACTACAGCTAAACGAGTATTAACAATATCTAGTGCATGGACAACAGTAAATTTGGGAATCAAAATAGTTTCTGCAGGTACAATCAATAAAGCTAATAAGAAACCAAAAAGAATCTTTTTACCTTTAAAGTTTATTTTAGCAAAAGCATACGCTGCCATACCATTTACTAATATTGAACATGCTGATACCACTACGGCATAAAAAATACTGTTTGCTATATACATCGGAATATTGAAACGTGATAAAACTTCTGAATATGATTTAAACCATTCTGATGGGTTACTTGAAGGTAAAAATGCTCTAAAATTAGAAAGATGTTTAGCTATATCCCCTTCTAATTTCATAGAAGAAGTAACCATCCATACAAGAGGAAAGATGAATAATGCTGCTAATAAAAATAGCAATAAATACTCAACTACCGTACTTACACCAAATTTTTTCCTCATTTTTATTCATCCTCCTTAATAAATTTTCTTTGTAAAATTGTTATAACTCCAATAAGTGTAGCGAATAATAGAGCAACACTGCTTGAATAACCAACCATTCTATCTGTAAAACCTGTTCTGAAAATATAATAAATAGGAGTCATAGTTGAATTCATTGGTCCACCCTGAGTCATTATCATTGGCTGAACAATTAGTTTGAAAGCATCAATTAATGTAGTCATAAGAATAAATATTGAGGTAGGTTTTAATAATGGCATCGTAATATAACGAAATTGTGCCCATTTTGAAAAACCGTCAATTTCAGCTGCTTCATATATATATGAAGGTATATTTTGCATGCCAGCTAAAAATAGCAGCATTTGATATCCAGCGCCCTGCCAAACAGATACAAAAATAATAGCATACATTGCTTGTGTTGGACTAGATAAAAAAGGTTGTGCACTTATGCCAAACTTGTGTAAAAATGCATTAATAAGTCCACTGTTAGGATTATATAAGATCATCCATAAAACAGAAGTAACTGCTAATGAAGTTACTACCGGAGAAAAAAAGGCTACTTTAAAAAATATATTTCCTTTTCTCGCTTTATTTACAATCAAGGCCAATCCTAGAGCTGTTCCTAATTGTACAGGAATAATCCAACCTACAAATTTTAAAATATTCAGCATGCTCTTACCAAAAATAGGATCATTAAATAATTGAACGAAATTTTTTAATCCAATAAATTTTGTTGCTCCAGGTGTTAATAAATAATAATCTGTAAAAGCATAACAGATAACCATTCCAGCAGGAATTATTAGAAATAATGCTAGCATAATCAACGCAGGAGTTAAAAAAGCATATGCTAATAAATTTTCTTTTAGATTTTTTTTTCGACTAGCTTTACCTGTTTTATGAAAAACACGTCCTATTACATTAGATTTCAAGGTAGTTTTCCCTTCCATTCTAATCCTCCTCAAAACTATATTTTTATTCTTTCAATTAAATAGTTAATTCAAATACAGAAAAAATTTTTCTGTATTTGAATTTATAAATGGACTAATTATTTTTGCTTATCAATTGCTGCTTGCATTTCTTTAGCTCTTGTATCCAGAACTTTTTTAACATCTGGATTATTTTCAGGGTAACTTACATCAGTAACAGCTTCCTGGAAAGCACGAGTAACTTGTGGATAAGCAACAGTTACAGGACGAGGATGTGCTGATTTTATATTTTGATCCATAAAGAATTTCATATTGTCTGATATTTTTTCACGAATATTTTTAGCTGTTGAATAACGTATTGGTAAAACTGAATTTCCTAAAGCCATTATTTCATTAGATTCAGTGTTAGTAGCAAACTTAGCAAATTCAGCAGCTGCCTCTTTCTTTTCAGTAGTATTACTAACAGCTATTTCCCAACTACCACATGGAGACACTAACTTGTGTGTATCAGGAGAAACAGGATATGGTAAAATGCCGTATTGTATATCTTTATAGTTTGTGTCTAGGTCTGCCATTGTCCATGTACCACTGAATAACATTGGATATTTTCCTTGTTGGAAAGCATTTTTTTCAGGAGTTCTAGTTGTATATCCCTTTTTAACCATATCTTGGATAAAGCTAAATACTTTTACAGCATTTCCATCATTAAACACACCTTCAGCCTTAGTTCCATCTTTAGTTATTACATCCCCACCTTGAGACCATAGGAAAGGAGTAAATGCATATGTTAACATTTCACTCTTATCACTTAAACTCATATCAATTGCTGGAGCGTTGTATTTTTTCGCTAATTTATCACAAATGCTCATAAATTGATTCCAATCCCAAGGATTATCAAGAGTAGGCAAAGAGTTCAAGTCTATTCCGGCATCTTTAAACATCTGCTTGTTATAATAAATACCTACATTTGATTCTGACAATCCTATAGCATACATTTTTCCATTGTAAGATCCTTGTTCAATAAGAGATGGTAACATATCTTTCAGATCTTCTTTATCTGTAAGGTATTCATCTAAAGGAGCAATAATGCCTGATTTTGCATAAGCTGCAGTATTCGGTCCATCTAAAGTCAATACATCAGGTAAACTATTAGTAGTTAAAGCAGCATTTATCTTATCTTCGTATCCACCACCGCTTGTGCTACGAGGAACATATTCAATTTTCACTTTATATTTGCCATCATATTTTTTGTTAAAATTATCAGCAATTTTTGACCATGCTTTACCTTCAGGTGTCTCATCAGAAGTGTTTACCCATGCAGTAACGTCTCCTTTATTAGATTTACTTTCACTACCACTGCTGCCACAGCCAGCTAATGAACCTGCAACAAATAGACTTGCTAGTAGAATACCTAGAACTTTTCTTTTTTTCATAATGTTGATCCCCCTTTTACTTTTAGAAACGATTCTATTTTGTCAAAATAGAATCGTTTCTATTTTGTTCACATGTTTAATATATCACGATAAACGATTACAGTCAATAATTAGTTTTAGATTAATAATTTAGTACTATCTTATTTCTTGTATTTTATACCCTTTGTCTAAAAATTAGACAAAATTACAGCAGACTCCTTTAAAATTTGTTTGTACTTCATATTCTAAATACGTTTTAAAATAATCGTTATAAAACAACTTCTAATTCCCCTTAAACACCAATAAATAGTAGATTTTTTTGTCTACAATAACTTGTATATTTTCTTTTACCTGATATTTTTTGTTGTATTTCCTTCAACATAACGAACTGGTAAGGTAATTCTTTGAGGTGCTTCTTCCTTATTGATCAGGTGAAGCAAAGTTCCAACTGCAGCTTCTGCCATTTGTTGAAGAGGTTGCTCCACGGTAGATAGAAAAACTTTTCTTTCATGAGACAACTTAATGCCATCACAACCAATTATTTGGATATCTTGTGGAATATTAATACCCAATTCCTGTAAAATTTCTATTACATCCAAAGCCAATAAATCATTAATACAAAAAATTCCATCAATTTTTGGATTTCTTTGGATAAAATTTATAACTTGATCTTTTAAATTTTCAATAGGATTTTTCATACATAGGATTTCATACTGAATTTTATGCTTAATTGCACATTCCTCAAAACCTTTTAAGCGATTAACTGTTTCATTGGGGTAAATTGAATATCCTCCTATATATGCAATAAATTTACAACCACTTTCCACAAATTTTTCTGCAGCAATCTCACCAGCATTATAATTATCTGACGTTACATAGCAAACATTTTCAGTAAAATGGCGATCAATACTTACAAATGGTAAATTAGCAGAAACATACTGATCAATATCATTATAAGTAATTCCAATAATACCATCGACTTTGTTTTGGGATACCATTTGAATATATGCACACTCTTTTTTCGGATCATGATCTGAATTACATAAATAAACTTTGTAATTACGCGCGCTTAAAGCAGATTCAACATAATAAGCAAACTCGCTAAAAAAAGGATGCCAAATAGTAGGCAGAATTAAAGCCACAGTATTAGTTCTATTTATTTTTAAACCACGCGCATATTCATTCAACTCATAATTTAATTCTTTAATGGCTGCTTCAATTTTAATTCGTGTACTTACTTTAACAGATTCATTATTATTAATATATCTGGAAACGGTACCAGCGCCTACACCAGCTAATGCAGCAACATCTTTTATGGTCGCCTTCATAATCTCCTCTCCTTTCTATAAAATCCTAATAATATATTTTATCATAAATTAACCTGTTGTGCTAAATAAATTTACAAGACACTTAAGAATACTGTGGTAATTTAGTAAGCGATGGAACACCTCACGTATTGCCAAAAGGTGATGTCGCAAAATAGCACCTTTAGAACTGACCTTACCTCAATAAAACAGACAGTAAAAATCTCTAATTATCTCTATTAACCTTATAATTTATATTTTATTGTTTTGTAAGCAGATATATATTCATAGCGAAATAATTTACCATTTATTAACATTTGTTATGCTTAATTTATTAGAACTTTTTATTTTTCTGTGTATAGATTCTTAAAATTCTGCTAACAATATTAGTGTCAAATCACTTAATAAAATGATTGCATAAACCGCCAAGTGATAGACAAAAATAAAAAAGCCCTGCCGCGGGGCTTTTTTATCTTTGTTATGGGTTATTGTCCCCATAAAAAGTTATGCAATTGAGTGATAGTATAATCTTTTTCCCA
>JBEHWK010000145.1:0-8075 GCA_040217795.1 Clostridiaceae bacterium | reverse complement strand
ACTTATATCAGAGGATTATGATGGAGGCAGCGGAAAAATGGATGCTGCAATGGAGCTTATCAATGAACATATTAATTCCGGCGGTAAGCTGCTTCTATTCTCACAATTCACTTCCGCATTGGATAAAATCGGAGAACGCTTAATTAAAGAGGAAATAAAATTCTTCCATCTGAACGGAAAGACAAAACCAAAAGACAGAATCAGAATGGTACAGAATTTTAACCTCAGCCAGGATGTAAATGTGTTTTTAATTTCCCTGAAAGCTGGAGGTACCGGCTTGAATTTAACCTCGGCAAATTTAGTTATTCACTTTGATCCATGGTGGAATCCGGCAGTTGAGGATCAGGCTGCAGACAGAGCCCATAGAATCGGTCAACGGGACATTGTTGAGGTGATTAAACTGGTGGCAAAAGGAACTATAGAGGAAAAAATTATTCTGCTGCAGGAAGACAAAAAAGAACTAATTGATAATATCCTTACGGGAGAACTTCAAAACAGCAGTTTACTCAGCAGCCTGTCAAAAGAAGATTTGCTGCAGCTGTTTGACAGAGATTAACTTTTGGGGCTAATTCACTATTTGATTAACCATTTATTAGGATAATCAAATAGTGAATGAAGTTATAATTTATGCAAAATACATGTGATATATCAGCATTTTAAGCCCCCGGGATTTCTTACTGAACCCCGGGGTCATTCCATCTGATTCTGTTTTAACTTCTCGAAGTAAAGATATTTCTATATCTCCCATATCTTTGCTTCTACCTTCGCTTGTCCTTCAGCAAAAAAACTGATTCCAGTGCTGTTTTTATCAGTAAATATACGACCTGTAAATACTTCTTCTCCATCATTTACAAATATCTCTACTGAAGAAACATCAGCAAAAATCTGCAGCTTTATTTCTCTGGAATCAATATTGCATTTACGTTGAAGACCATATTCCTGGGCAAATAAGTTTTCTGATTTACTGCGATCAAAAACAACTTTTTTATCTTTTATATCATAGTAAACTGATAATTCCTCATTTTCCCCTTTCCTTAGCTTAACGCCTGCATAGTCACCGCTAAGTTCCTTAAATTTACAAATCAACTCATAAGTCTTCCCGTTAAAGCCATCCACATCTCTATCCTCGTTATTCAATTTATATGATACTGAATGCTCCCTGCCTCTTAATAACTCCAATTCTTTAACTGGAATTTGCAAAATCTTATGATCCTTTATTTTTAATTCCCTGGGAATAGTAAGGCAATGAGCCCATCCGTTCTCATCTGAAGGATAGTCAATCTCTGGTAATCCCATCCATGCAATCAATATGCGCCTTCCATTATTATCCTCTATTGTCTGAGGAGCATAAAAATCAAATCCTCTGTCTAATTCTCTAAACTCTCCATGATTAAAAGTTCCATTTTCCAGGTCCATCTTTTCACCAATTAAATAACCTGATTGAAATATATTCCTGTAGCTATCCCCCTGGGGTTCCATTCCCTGAGGAGATAATATCAATACCCCTTTACCACCAACTTCAAAATAATCAGGACATTCCCACATAAAGCCGTTGCCCTTAAAGCTTGTTTTTATTTCTCCCTGGTAGTTCCAATTCAATAAATTCTCTGACTGATAGTATACTATAGTACCCTTAAGCTCATCTGTCTGTGCACCAATTAAACAGTAATATTTATCATTATTCTTAAATACCTTTGGATCTCTGAAATGATCAGTATATCCTTCCGGAACAGATTCTATAATTGGTTCATTATTTTTAGTGATAATACCCTTTTTATCCATAACAGCCAGACATTGATAAGGATGTCTGACCCAGTCCTTGTCTCTTGTATTACCTGTATAAAATAAATATAACTTTTCCTTTTGAACTATTCCCGTTCCTGAAAATGCACCGTGACTTTCAAAATACTTGTCTGGAGTTATTCCCACTCCACAATCCTTCCAGTTAACTAAATTCTTAGACGAAATATGATACCAATATTTTAATCCATGAACAGGTCCTAATGGAAACCATTGATAAAATAAGTGGTATTCTCCGTTATAATAAGAAAAACCATTAGGATCATTTAATAATCCTGTTTCAGGTTGAATATGAAATTGTTGTCTGTATGGACAACTATCAACAATTTTCTTCAATTCTATTACTTCATCTTGTTCTACATCTTCTAATCTTCTATATCGCTGTTCTCTAGTCCATTCAACCATTAATACATCTCCTTATTTAGCCTGTTTACTAACTTTAAATAACATTTTATTTATATAAAATAAAGAAGCGGCCAGGTTAACACCCAGCCCTTCTTATATATTTTCTAGACTGCCTATCCTAAATCAACACTTTCAGCATTATTTTTCATAGTGACTTTTGAAAGAATCACTGCCACTGCAAATGTGATACTAAATGAAATTATCATTCCAATAATATAATGTACTATTGATTGTGGTCTTATTGATATAATTCCTGGTAATCCTGCTGCTCCTGGAGAAAGTGCCAGTACTTTCATTAATGTTATATATGCTGATGACACTGCTGAACCTATCACAGCTGCATAAAACGGATATCGTAATTTTAAGTTGACACCAAATATTGCAGGTTCTGTAATTCCTAATAAAGCTGATATTCCTGAAGCAGAAGCCAAACTTTTCATTTTTGCATCTTTAGTTATAAAAATTACTGCTAAAGCGGCAGCACCTTGAGCTACATTTGACATAGCTGCTACAGGGAATATAAATGAACCACCTGTGGTTGCCACATTTGCCAGTAATTGAGTTTCAACAGCTATAAAACTGTGATGCATACCTGTTACAACAAATGGTGCATATACTAACCCAAATACAGCTCCTCCAACAGGTCCTAAAGTATTGAACAACCACATGATTCCGGAAGTTAACATATTACCTCCGTCTCTCATAATCGGTCCAACAATTGTAAATGTTAAAATTCCAGTAGCAAAAACAGCTAATAGTGGAGTTAACAGGTTATCAAAGGTGGTTGGAATAACATTATGCAGCTTACGTTCTATTTTAGCTAAAATATATGATGATGCTAATATTGGCAATACTGTACCTTGATAGCCTACTTTTACAACAGATAACCCCAATATGTTCCATGATGGTACTGTTCCCTGAGCCAGTGCTGCACCATAACCCCATCCATTCAATAAATCCGGATGAATCATAAGTGCTCCGATAACTCCTCCTAAATAAGGATTACCTCCAAAGGCTTTAGTTGCTGAGAATCCTATAAGCACAGGTAAAAAGACAAAAGCCGTATTTGCAAATGTATTTATCAGGCTTGCCAAATCAGTAAACTGAGGATAGATTTCTATCAATGACATCCCTTTGAAAAACAACCCCTTGGAAGTTAATACATTATTAATTCCCATCAACAGGCCCCCGGCAACTATTGCAGGTATTATTGGTATAAAAATATCTGATAATGATTTTAGTAATCTCTGAATTGGGTTCAACTTTTTATCTGCAATCTTCTTTAACTCAGATTTGCTGGTTTCAGATATTTCTGTTAAGTTAATAAACTCCTTGTACACTTCATCAACAATTCCGCTTCCCAAAATGATTTGAAATTGTCCTCCATTGTTGAAATTTCCTTTTACTAATTCAATTCCTTCAATTTTCTTTATGTCTATTTTTTTATCATCCTGAAGCACTAGTCTCAGACGAGTTGCACAATGTGCCGCACTGATGACATTTTCCTTACCCCCGATATACTGCAATATTTCTTGTGCAATTTTGTTATAATCCTTTTTATTACCCATATTCTCTCCCCCTGATAATTCATTTTTTGAAACGTTTCAGTTTCAAGGCTTTTTATAAGAGCAATAATAATAAAGTATTTTAATATACACATTAAAAATTACCTTATTAAGCTTACTCTTTACAAATTAAAATTACAACATTTTTAAAATATATTTATTGTTAATTTTTGAAACGTTTCAGTTTTACAATATCATTGTACTATCAATACAAATAATAGTCAAGCAGTTTTTTAACGTTTACATTTTATTTATAACAATTAAAGATATACTCATTTTGACCTTATCAAAGAAAGCCGCATCAATAACCAAGTCATTAATACAGCCCTCTTTCACTACTTTGTTGTATATCCTTTTATAAATTTAACTGGAAGCACAATCTCTTTTGCCACTTTCTTTTTATCTATTATTTGTATAAGGGCATTTACTGATTCTTTTGCTATCAATTCTATTGGTTGTCTGACAGTTGATATTTCAATAATATCTTTGGCTGAAGGTTTACTTCCATCGTACCCGATTACCTGAACATCATCCGGAACTTTTATGTTAAATTCCTTTAACCTATTAATAACCTTTTTTGCATATTCATCAGTTATTGTAAATATGCCGTCTATTTTAATATCATTCTTGAAATTATCCACCAAAAATTCATTAAGCATAGAATCGAATTCACCCGCTGAACCTAATAAATCACATACTTTACAGGAAATATCATTTTCTTTACAGTAATCAATAAACCCTTTTTTTCTGTTTCTGGTAGCATTATTTATTTTAGATCCTCTGCCTATATAGGCTATACTTTTACACCCTGCTTTTACAAGCTCTTCTGCCGCTAATCTTCCTCCGCTTAAGTTGTCGCTGCTCACATATGTTATATCATCTGAAAAATATCTGTCTATACTGATAATTGGAATTTGGGCAGATACATATTTATCAATATCGCTATAGGATATAGCTATTATTCCATCCACTTTATTTTGTTTTGCCATTGTTATATATTCCAATTCACTGGATTGATTATCTTCTGAATTGCAAAGAAGCATTTTCATGCCAAAATTTCTTAAATTCTTTTCTATATTATAAGCTAACTCACTAAAAAATGGATTCCAAATAGTGGGCAAAATTAATGCAACAGTATTTGTTCTATTCATCTTAAAACCTCTGGCATATACATTGGGCTCATAATTTAGTTTCTTTATTGCATTCTCTACCAAAGCTTTTGTTCCCGGTTTTACTGCTATATTATTAATAACATTTGATACTGTCCCTACAGATACCCCTGCTTCTCTTGCAACATCTTTTATTGTTGCCATAAAAATTTTCTCTCCTTGTTAAAATTATATTTTCAACTGAAATTTTTGCAGTATATATTTCAATAGATGATATATATTCCATAAATAGCTTTTTACTGCAATAATGTCATTTTAACATAATAACAAATATAAAAACAACTATCTGTAATCTTCTCCCCTGCTCATGAAGCTTTTCTTTTAGCAAGTTCCAATACAGCATTGACTCCTGCTGCCGAGTACGGTATAAGCATAACAAAATAAGTCATAATATATTGCCCCTTTGCTTCCCAAATCATATGGAACAGAAATCCCCCGAATATAATCATTGCAAGGAACATCTCATTGGCTCCGATTCTTTTCCGTTCCAATATAACAAAACATAAAGCACCGAAGATGATGATAAACTGATATGAATTCATAAAAGCAGCTGATATGCTGTGGATGTTTCCATAATATATGCTGTTAAGCAGTTGATCAGAAGAATTTCTATAATGAACTCCGCTTATCCAGAAACCCTCATAAGTCGGGTCATTCCACTGGGAAACAAATTTTTCATAGAAAAATTCAGCTGCATATGCAGGATTCTCTATAAAGGCTTCCAGAGAATTATTTATTGACTCTTCAGCCTGGTTTATGGCTTTTCCCTCATCATAATCACTCTGAGTATAGGTGTTAAGGGTATATTTGTTATACCACCCCGGAGCTAGATTCCCTTCCTGAAGCCCCATTGCCGCCCATAAGATTTTCGGAGCACCCTCATTGATTTCAATGCCTGAGCGCTTCTCATAAAATGTATTAAGCCATACACCAGACATAAATACTGTGAAAACCAGAACAGCAGATAATCCCAGCTGCCTTAGCCTTCTTTTCCTGATAAAATCCATTATAAACATGATTACCATGGCAGCCAGCACAATAAGACTGTTGCTTTTAATAATAACCGCCAGTGAAATGCTTAGGGCCGATATTATAAAATATCTGGTCCTGCCGCTTTCCAGATAATGAAGCTGCATCCATACTGAAATGAGACAAAGCATCATGCTCATTATGTTTCCATATACAAAAGTGCAGTAAAGAATCGGCGGAAAGCAGCCAAACAATAATATCAGCAATATATTGTTCACTTTATTCTTCTTAAAAAATATATCAGTGATTTTATACATGGCAAAAAATGATACGCATAAAAACAAAACATTCAGGAGCTGAAAAACAGTATAATTCCCTTTTCCTGAAATTCTGTAGACAACCTCAAGAAAGGCTGTCATTCCTAATTGAAAGGGATATATGAACAAATATCCTCCTTCTTTAAGCCCGGAAAAGTTGTTGTCACAAAACTGGCTTGCCAGCTCAGACACGGATTTCTGATCTGCACCTATAGTATTACAGGAGGTAAAGACCCAAAAAATACCGACTACAATAGTGTAAATCATCAAAGCCATGCGCAGCCTTCCGGTATTTATCTTTTCGATTCCGAAACGCTTATCAAATATAAATAAAGCTGATATAACCAATATAAATATTATAATCAGAAGAATAAATTTGTCACTTGAATATAAAGGACGTTCCGCATAATTTGAACCATAATATGTTGTAAATAATAAGCTCACAGCAGAGAACCCTGTTAAAAATATCCCGAATAATATGAAGAATAATTTCCTTGAGATGTTCTCCAGTTTTGAAAAGCAGGTGTCCAGTCTCATTTACTTTTCCTCCTTAGATACTGTATAAAGGGGAAGAACACCCATCTTCAGAAGACAGATGCTCTTTTTGAAATTTATATGAAGAAAACTTATCATGGTTATATAATAATACAGGAGTATATAACTCTGATGTGACCAATGTGTTATTTTCATGTGACATAATATCAGCTGTTGCTGCCATTGTTAAGACAGTTACAATTGGCAGAACCTTTCCTATTTTAGATGGAGTGGTTACTAAATCCCATGCATCTCTGTGAAAGCATAAAATTTAAAATTATCCATTTCATTCCTCCTTGATTTCAGAAAGTTCCTTTTTACCATTATTATATATAAATTATTATTAAATAACAATTCTTGTTTGCATCAAATAAAAAGCCGTCTCTTACAAATTGCAAGAGGCGGCCTTCCAATCTCTATTTTTTATTATAAAACCTCAGGGGGTCTTCTGAGCCTTTATCAACTTACCTTCTAAGATAAGATGCGTTGAACTCTCTATTGATTTCTTCAAGTTCTTTTTTTCCATCTATATAAGGCTGATACATGTCATATGGGTCACCTGCTCCAAGGACACCGCAGGAAGTGCAGTTTTCACATCCTCCTCCGCCGCAGCTGAGAGAATTCTTTACAATCTGTTCTCTCTGCTCTCTTGTGGTATTTTTAATCAAAAATTTTTCCATAAACTCATCACCTTTATATTTTTCAATTTTATCCTTTAAACTGTTTAAACTACGATAGCAAATCCTTCTGATATTATTATATATCATTTATTATTAAATAACAATGATTATTTTTTAATATAACTTTAATAAGCTGTAAGAGGTTTATTTTTCAATATTTCCTCAACTTCCTCAAAGCCTGTTGGAAATGCATAATTGTAACGTGCAGGAAGCGCAAATACATATTTTGAATTGCGGCCAAGCTCACTTGGATTTATAGGGGCTGCACCTATATGGAATTTATCCTGCTGCATGGAATTCCATTGCCCAATGGTAAATACCATTACAGGTATATCCTGTCTTGGATTTTCAGTGGTCCATTTTGGATGCCTTATGTTGATTATAGGGCCAGTTTCAATAATATTATCACCATTTCCCACTTCAAAGCCTTCCCATTTTCCATCTACAATAGTATATCGTGACCAGCTTGATGGAAGAGTAAAATTAAAACCATATTGGGAGTTTCTATATATTACTGAATTGGAACTGGTGTATTCTCCTAACGTTACAGCATCAATGAGCCACTTGTCATCAACCTTTTTTACCTTAAGAGTAATAGAACGCTTTGCAGCTGCTCCTCCTTTTTCCTGTTCCACA
>JBEHWK010000144.1:0-8139 GCA_040217795.1 Clostridiaceae bacterium | reverse complement strand
TAGGTGCTTTAAAAGCTTCAGAATACATGGCTGCTATAACATCACCATCTCTTTATAATATGGACGATGTATTGAATTTAAAGTATTAAATTTAAATTTCTCGTAATATCAGAATAGAGGTTCTTACACCTCTATTTTTTTTCCTTATAAAATCTGAACGTATTTATAAGCAAAAAAGCAAAAGCCGTGGCTTCTGCTTTTTATTCTAAATTAGTGTTTTTCAATTGTAACATTGTTAAAGTATACAAATCCTAATGGAGATACTCTTAAGCCTTTAACATAGCTCTTAACACCTTTTACATTAGTATAATAGTAAATTGGTATTATTGGTGCATCTGCCAATAATGTAGCTTCTGCCTCATGCATGTATTGTGATCTCTTAGCTGCATCTAATTCCTGTTTAGCTTTTTCAAGTAACTCATTATATTTGTCACTACTATATCCTGCATTATTCAAAGTTGAGTCTTTTCTAAATACATCCAGGAAAGTCATTGGATCTGTATAATCCCCAATCCAACCATGTCTGGCAATTTCATATTGTCTTTTGTTTCTTGTCTGTTGGAAAACTTTCCACTCCTGATTCTTAAGATCCACATCAATACCTAAATTCTTTTTCCACATATCCTGTACTGCCTGAGCAATATCCTTGTGGTTTGATTCTGAGTTATACATTAACTCTAATCTTGGGAAGCCTTTTCCATCAGCATAACCAGCTTCAGCTAACAGCTTCTTAGCTTGTTCTACATCACCTTCTGGTTTGAAGTATTGGTTCTTACTGGCAAAATCTTTTCCATCAGCATCAGGAATTCCTTCCGGAACAAATGAATACGCTGGAATTTCACCTTTTTTAGTTACTTTTTCAGTTATATCTTTTCTGTTTATTGCAAGACTTAATGCTTCTCTGACTTTTAAATCAGATAAAACTTTAGCTGCATCTGCATTTACACTCTTAGCCGTATCTGAAACATTAATGCAATAGTAATAAGTACCTAAATAAGGAAAATTAGTTGCTGTCTTATCAGCTAAAGCCTGCTGCACTTCAACAGTTGGAACTGTATCTGTCATATCAAGCTCTCCTGACTTAAAAGAAGCCCATGCTGAAGTTTCATCCGGAATTACTGTGAAAGTAAGCTGAGTTAATTTAATATTTTTTGCATCATAATAATTTTCGTTCTGAACAAAAGTTATAGAGTCTTTAGGTTTCCATTCCTTCATTTTGAAAGGTCCGTTTGTAATATACGTTGATGCATCACTTGTCCAGTTAGCATTTTTTGCAACCACATCTTCTCTTACAGGGAAGTATGTAGGGAATGACATTAATGATAAGAAATAAGCAGCAGGGCTTTCCAGAGTTGCAACAAGAGTCTTGTCATCTGTTGCTTTAACCCCTACATCTTCAGCCTTAGCCTTTCCTGTATTATATGCTTCACCATTCTTTAAATAATACAACTGGGTTGCATATGGAGATGCTGTTGCTGGATCCAGAGCCCTCTTCCATGCATATTCAAAATCCTTTGCAGTAACAGCTTTTCCATCTGACCACTTGGCGTCGCTTCTTAAATGGAAAGTGTAGGTTTTTCCGTCAGCGCTTACTTCATACTTTTCAGCAACTCCAGGAACAGGCTGATCTTTGTCATCTGTCTTCATTAAGCCTTCAAAAGCGTTAGAAAGGACTATAGATCCGTCAACTGCTTCATTTAAAGCCGGATCTAATGTTTTCGGATCAGCACCTAAGTTATATTTAATAACTTGAGCAGTACTGGCTGAAGAATCCGAATTTTTTCCACAGCCAGCAAGAACTGATGAGCCTAATGCCACCACTAACGCCGTAGCAAAAACTCTTTTTAATGTAGTTTTTTTCATAAATTTTCCCCCTCGATAAGTTATTTATAATAATTGCAAAGCAATTATAATCACTAATACAAATGGCAGGCTACAAAGTGACCATTACCTATATCTTTCATATCAGGATCTATTTCAGAACAAATTGCCTTGGCATATCGGCATCTTCCTTTGAATCTGCACCCAGGAGGCGGATCTATAGGCGATGGTATGTCCCCTTCCAAAACAATTCTCTTCTTTTCCTTAGCTTCATCCGGATCAGGAATAGGAATCGCTGACAGCAAAGCCTGAGTATAAGGATGAAGCGGTTTTGAATAAAGCTCATTGCTTTCAGCCTTCTCAACCATTCTTCCCAGATACATTACCCCTATATGAGAAGAAATATGTTTTACCATTGATAAATCATGAGCAATAAATAAATATGTAAGTCCTAATTCATCCTGTAGTCCCTCAAGCATATTTACTACCTGTGCTTGTATTGATACATCCAAAGCCGATATAGGTTCATCACATACAATAAAATCTGGTTCAACAGCTAAAGCTCTGGCTATACCTATCCTTTGCCTTTGCCCTCCGGAAAATTCATGCGGATATCTGTTAATATGGTCACCGTTTAAACCAACTTTGTTTAGTATCACCCTTACTCTTTCAAGTTTTTCCTTGCCCTGCAAAATTCTATGAATATCTAAAGCTTCCCCTACAATATCTCCAACAGTCATTCTTGGATTCAATGATGCATATGGATCCTGAAATATCATCTGCATCTTTTTTCTGTACGGAAGCATTTCCTTATCAGATAAACTGCTGATATCCTTACCATCAAATATTATTTTGCCAGAGGTAGGATTATACAGCTTTAAAACAGTTCTTCCAGCTGTAGTCTTACCGCAGCCCGATTCTCCTACCAAACCTAAGGTTTCACCTCTATTAATTGAGAAACTAACCCTGTCAACAGCTTTAACATAACTTTTTTTAGAAAAAATCCCTTTATTGGCTGAGAAGTATTTACTTAACTCTTTTACTTCTAAAATAACTTTATTCTTTTTCATTGGTTATTCTCCCTTCTTAACAGGTGCTCCTACTTTAGGCGCATCAGGATGATTTAACCAGCAAGCAGCCTTATGGTTTTCAGAAACATCAAAAAATGCAGGTTGATTTTCCAGACATATCTTCATAGCATACTTGCATCTGGCAGCAAAAGGACATCCTGCAGGCGGATTTAACAAATCTGGTGGTTGTCCTTCAATAGGAGTAAGCTTCTCCTTCAAAAGTTTTTTGGGATTAGGTACACTGCCTAATAATCCCCAAGTATATGGATGTCTTGAATTGTAAAAAATCTCCCTTACATCTCCTGTTTCTACAATCAGCCCCCCATACATGACATTTACCGTTGTACATACATCAGCAACAACGCCAAGATCATGTGTTATAAGAATTATTGAAGTTCCCAGTTCTTCCCTAAGTTTCTTCATTAATTCAAGTATCTGAGCCTGTATTGTTACATCTAATGCTGTTGTAGGCTCATCAGCAATCAAAAGCTTTGGTTCACAGATTAAAGCCATCGCTATCATAGCCCTCTGCCTCATTCCGCCTGAAAATTCATGGGGGTATTGCTTCATTCTTTTTTCCGGTGAAGGAATCCCTACCAGTCTCAGCATATCAACAGCCAATTTTTCAGCTTCTTTTTTTGATATCTTTCTATGTTTTATTATAGGTTCTGTAAGTTGAGTTCCTACTGTATAAACAGGGTTCAGGCTGGTCATAGGATCCTGAAATATCATTCCTATATCATTTCCTCTGATTTTCTCCATTTCCTTTTCAGAAATGTTTTTTATATCTTTTCCATCAAACTGAACCTGTCCATCTACTATTTTCCCATTTTCCTGAAGAAGTCTCATTATACTCATCATTGTTACACTTTTCCCACATCCCGACTCTCCAACTATGCCTAAGGCCTCTCCTTTTTCCAGTGAAAAAGAAATTCCTCTAACAGATTTTACTTCTCCAACATGAGTAAAGAAGGATGTCTTTAAATCATTAACTTCCAGTAAATTGTTCATAACCTTTCCTCCTACTTTCTCATCTTAGGGTCTAATGCGTCGCTTAACCCATCACCAAATAAATTAAATGCCAATATGATGAGACAAATCATCATAGCCGGGAAAAACAATTGGTATGGATAAAGATATATTGCTCCCATAGCATCGTTAGCCAATGTTCCCAATGAAGCTTTAGGTGCAGAAATACCCAATCCTATAAAGCTTAAAAAGGCTTCAGTAAAAATAGCAGAAGGTATAAGCAATGTCATAGTAACAATAATTGATCCCATAGCATTAGGTATTAAATGCCTGAATATTATCCTGGTTCCTGAGGCCCCTAAAGTCTTGGCAGCAAGAACAAATTCCTGATTCTTAAGCTGAAGGATTTCACCCCTTACTATCCTGGCCATGTTAAGCCAATAAGTAATTGCAAGAGCAAGAATTATACTGCCCAAATCATTCCCGGCCTTACCTGGTTTACTTAATATTGTCATAAACAATACAACAATAATCATAGTGGGAATAGCATATAAAATATCCACAATTCTCATCATGATATTATCAACTTTCCCGCCTATATATCCTGAAATACCACCGTAAACTACCCCAATAAGCAGATTTATTACAGCCGCAACCAAACCTATAATAAGAGAATATCTTGCACCATACATTGTTCTGACGAATAAATCTCTTCCTAAATTATCAGTTCCGAACCAATGAGTTCCTGAAGGTTTTAAATTCACTGAATTCAAATCATTTGTTGCAAAATTATAACTTGAAAAAACAGGAACAAAAATCGCTAATGCTGAGACAACAATTATAATAACCAGTGAAATAAGAGCTACCTTATTATTCTTTAATCTTCTCCACGCGTCCTGCCAATAGCTCACTGATGGTCTTTGTATCTGAGTAATTTGTTTTTCTTTATTACTTAATGGCTCAAATAATTCTTTTGAAAATTCCACTGTCTTCCCTCCAATTCTATGATTCTGAGCTTTCAAGCTTAATTCTCGGATCTATCAGTACGTATAAAATATCCACTATAAAGTTGGCAGATATCAGGAATATACAAAAGAAAACTGTTACACCCAGTAAAGTTGTATAATCTCTGTTTGAGACAGACTGAACAAACTCTCTTCCAAGTCCAGGAATTGAAAATATTTTTTCTACCACAAAAGATCCGGTTAACACTGATGCTATAAGCGGTCCTAAATATGTAACTATCGGGATTAATGAATTTTTAAGTGCATGCTTAAAAACAACTGTGCTTAGGCTTAAGCCTTTAGCTTTTGCTGTTCTAATATAGTCTGCTTTAAGAACATCAATTAACCTGTTTCTCGTCAATCTCGTGATGAATGCTGTGGCAGAACCCGAAAGTGCTATCACAGGCATTATATAGTACTTAGCGCCTGAAAAACCAGTTGCCGGCAGCAGCTTCCACTCAACCGCAAGGAAATATATCAGTACCGCAGATATTACGAAACTCGGTATAGTGACACCAAGTGTTGCAATGAACATACATAAAGAATCCTGCCATTTCCCCTGTTTCAATGCAGATATCATTCCTAGAAATATTCCCACAATTAATGACATTGCAATTGATACAGAACCAACTTTTGCTGAAGCAGGGAATGAATAATCAACAATCCAATTAACTGTTCTTCCAGGGTATGTAACTATAGAATCTCCTAAATCCCACTTTACCAAATTACCAAGATAATTTACATATTGTTCTCCAAGTGGCTTATCTAAACCGTACTTAACTTCTAAATTCTTTTTAACCTCCGGTGTCATCTTTTCACCATCAAAAGGTCCACCCGGCATGAATCGCATTAAAAAGAATGTCGCAGTAACCACGAACCAAATGGTAATTATGCTGGCAACAAATCTCTTAATTATATACTTGATCATACTGTTCCTCCTTTATGCACTTTTAGACGTTCTATAGAAATATTTAACTCCAATTGTTGAATAAATGTCAAATTTTATGCCATATATACAGTTGTTTACAATTGATAATTTATCACTTTTCGTGGAAAATTCCATAAATTCAATAATCTTCAATAACATCACAGTAATCGTTTACTGGGTTCTGTTTCAAGGATTAACCTTATTTCTGAAGTTTGTTTACTTTTATGGTATTTATGTAACATTTTCATAAACTAGTTAAAATTACTCAAATGGTAATTTTTTATAATTTTATCAAATTTTTATGCATTATTTATATATTTTTATAAGATTTACAGGAATATTATTTATTTTATAGTCATTTATTAATTAGATATTCCAATATTTTGCACAAAATTAGTATGCTATTTATTATTATCAATGTTTTTTGTAAAAAAAAGTAAAAATGCGATTCAAATTGAGCTAGATTACCCATTTTCAAATCGCATTTTTATAGTTATTTCATTTCATTAATAAATTCTTCTATTATATCTAAAGCTTTTGAAAGGCTTTCCTTAGAATAACAATAACTTATTCTGAAGAAATCTCTTCCCCCTTGCCCGAAAGCATCCCCCGGAACACATGCCACCTTCTTTTCAAAAAGCAGCTTTTCACAAAATTCATTTGAAGAAATCCCATATTTCTTAACAGAAGGGAAAATATAAAAAGCACCATTGGGCTTTACGACCTCGACATTCATGCTCTTCAACCTGTTATAAACAAAATCTCTTCTTTCAATAAAAGATTTTTTCATTATTTCCAAGTCCTTCAGAGCCTCATCGAATCCATAATCAATTCCCCATTGTATTATTGAAGGGGCACAGGATACATTATACTGGTGCACTTTCATAATCTCATTCATAAACCTGGATGGGGCTGCTATAAATCCAATTCTCAGTCCGGTCATTGAAAACATCTTGGAGAATCCGCCTATATAAATAATATTCTCTTTAACCTCCTCTGATTGAGCAACAGAATAATATTCCCCGAAACACAGGGCACTGTATATTTCATCTGTCAAAACAGTTATGCCGTATTTCTTAATTAATTTTACAAGCTTTTCCCTGTCTTCAAATGAAAGTACTGCCCCGGTAGGATTGGAAGGATATGATATTATAATTTTGTTGATTCCCAGCTTTTGAATTTTATCCTCTATATCTTCAATATCTAATGTAAAATCTTCATTCAGGTTATATGTAACAGGCTCTGCATCGATTATTTTGATTATATTTTCATATGCAGGATACCCTATGGATGGTATAAGTATTTTCTCCCCTGGTTCAGTTACAGCAGACAGTGCGGAATAAAGCCCCTCACTCCCCCCTATTGTAATACATATTTCTTCGGCTCCATATTTAATTCCCTGTGTTCTCAAATAATCACATATTTTTTCCCTTAAAGGAAGTATTCCCGCATTTGCAGTATACTCTGTCCTGTTTTCATTTACTGCCCTGATTATTCCTTCTTTAATACTTTCAGGTGTATTGAAGTCCGGCTGCCCTAACGTCAGTGAAATAGCCCCTTCAACTTTTGCCACCAGATTATAAAACTTTCTTATTCCTGATATTTCAACAGCTTCAACATTTTTATTCATTAATATTCAATTCCTTTCCTTGCCATTACACCATTAGTATAATAATGCTTGATATTCTTCATTTCAGTAACTAAATCTGCTTTTTCTATAATTCTTTCTGGGGCGTTTCTTCCTGTAAGAATAACTTCTGTATCGCTATTTTTCCCCTCCAGCAAGTTCAATATCTCCTCTTCACTTATCAACTTATTTTTCAAAGCTCCAAAAATTTCATCCAGAATTAAAACATCACATTCATCATTTTTTAAAGTTTGTGCTGCATATCTTAATTCTTGCTGAACTTCATTTTTAAGCACCTCTTTTTCCTCTTCACTCATGTTCCAGAAAAAACCTTTGGAAGTTTCCATCCTTATAACCTTAAAATTATCATTTAACTTTTCTAAAATCTTCAATTCTCCGGTCTCTCTGCTTTTTAGAAACTGTATCATGATTACCTTGAGCCCATTCCCGGCTGATCTTATACCTTGCCCGATAGCCGCCGTTGACTTCCCTTTTCCTTCTCCAGTATAGATTTGAACCATTCCTTTTTCAAGTCCCATGCTGCCTGCTCCTTAATTTTTTTCATATAAATTCAACAATTTACTGATTACCCCTTTCAAGAGTATCAATTTTTGTTTATAATTATACTTATTATAGCATAATTTACATATTAAATTCATTGAAAGGGTGATTAATTACATGAGTTACAATTTTACTGATCCATACGAAATCGCAAGATTC
>JBEHWK010000143.1:0-8143 GCA_040217795.1 Clostridiaceae bacterium | reverse complement strand
ACTGTTAAGGAGCTTATGGGAGAAGGAACTCCTGTTGTCATAGATGTTAAGGGGATATTCAGCAGAAAAGAGTTTGAAAAAGCTGGTTATGTATATTTCAGACTATAACCAAAAGATATAAAGGAGTGGGAGTGGCTGCATCATACAGATTCTCTTCACTCCTTAGTTGTTTATAAATAGTAAAAGATATAATGAGGGATAAGCACTTGGAGAAACTGCACTATCTGATCCTGAGAGTTGAAATTTTTTCCCTTCTAGAAAAAGCAGAATAAAGACAAAAATTCATGGGGTGTTTCAAAACAAAAATTTATGAGTCTCGAGATTATCTTTGTGCCAGAAGAATCCTGGAATTTCTCATTTCTTCATATCCGTAGGGATTGTTAGACTGCCATCTCCATGAGTCCCTGCACATGTCTTCAAGAGTCTTTTCCGCTTTCCAGCCAAGTTCACTAAAAGCTTTTGAAGGGTCTGAGTAGCATGTCGCTATATCTCCTGGCCTGCGTGGAGCCATTACATACGGGATTTTGCAGCCTGTGGCATTTTCAAAGTTCTTAACCACATCAAGGACACTGTATCCTATTCCAGTGCCGATGTTATATGTATTTATTCCTGAAGGACCGGTAACCTTCCATAGAGCTTTCAGGTGACCCTTTGCAAGATCCACCACATGAATATAATCTCTCACGCCAGTTCCGTCATGAGTTGTGTAATCGTTTCCGAAGATGGTGAGTTTCTCTCTTTTCCCTGCAGCAACCTGAGTAATATATGGCATCAGGTTATTTGGTGTTCCATTGGGGTCTTCGCCTATGATGCCGCTTTCATGGGCACCTATAGGATTGAAATATCTAAGTATTGATATGTTCCATGATTTGTCGGAAATATACAGATCCCTCAGCATATCCTCAATCATCAGCTTGGTGCTGCCATAGGGATTCGTTGTGCTGAGAGGAAGGTTCTCAGTCAAAGGGGATATATTGTTCATGCCGTAGACTGTAGCGGATGAACTGAACACTAATTTTTTTACATTATATTTCGCCATTAACCTGCATAGTGTAAGAGTTCCTCCAAGATTGTTGAGGTAGTAGTTTAGCGGCATGCTTATTGATTCCCCTACAGATTTAAATCCTGCAAAATGTATTGCCGCCTCTATGCTGTTATCCTTGAACACTTCTTCAACAGCCTGATCATTAAGGAGATTTGCTTCGTAGAACTTAAAGTCCCTGCAGGATAATTTCTTTATCCTGTTTAAAACCTCCGGTTTGCTGTTGCTGAAATTATCCATTACGATTACATCATAGCCGGCATTCAGTAATTCCACACAAGTGTGGCTTCCGATATATCCCGCTCCTCCGGTAATAAGTACAGACATATCAATGAGTCCTCCTTTCATTCAATTGTTAATGTTTTTTCCATATTCTCTATATGTTTTCAGTATAGCAAATATATCCGATAAAATAAAATATATATTTTTTTAGTTAGATATGGTATTATAAAAATGAAGAAAGTAACGTTTACATTAATAGATATACTCATGGAAGCAATGACTCATATTCGTTAACTGGTCACTTTGAATATGATGAGCTAATAGTGAACCCACTCCATTGAAATTGCACATTTACGTGCCATTTCAATGGTTTTTTTTTACAACTAAGGAGGCTATAGGGTTTGTTTTGCGAAGTATTATGAATGGTGGAGCTTTTCTATGGGATTAAGGTGCATTGCTGCTGATATTCAGGAATTAATATTTAAGTGATGTTGAAAGGAAGTGTCAACTTATGCCCGGAATTACAATGAGCAAGAGAGGGAATGAAAGGTATATGGGAGGTTTGCATAAGGCCATTCAGGAGAAAAAAAGGCTCAGTGAATTTAAGAGAATATACCTGGCATCACCACATATGGGTGGGATGGAAACGGAATTTATCAAGGAAGCTTTTGATACGAATTTTATTGCCCCGGTAGGGTCCAATGTGGATGGATTTGAAAGGGAAATTTCAGATCTTGTGGGTATTAAGGACGGAGTGGCCTTAACTTCAGGAACAGCTGCCATACATATGGCACTAAAGTATCTTGGTGTAGGGAAAGGTGATACAGTATTCTGTTCGGCACTGACCTTTATAGGATCCTGCAATCCAATTCTTTATCTGGGTGCTGAGCCTGTATTCATAGATTCTGAAAGGGAAACATGGAATATGTCTCCTGTTGCGCTGGAAAAAGCCTTCAGGGATTATCTGCGAAGAGGAATTATTCCAAAAGCGGTTGTGGTTGTGGATTTATACGGACAGAGCGCCGATATGGACAGGATAAAATCAATTTGTGACATTTATGGGGTTCCCATAGTTGAGGATGCAGCGGAAGCACTGGGGACTACCTATAAAGGGAAATACAGCGGAACACTTGGGACAATAGGAGTTTATTCTTTTAACGGGAACAAAATAATAACAACCTCAGGGGGAGGAATGCTTGTGTCTGAAGATGAGGAAGCCATAAAGAAGGTTAAATTCTGGGCTACTCAGGCAAAGGAGCCGGAACGATATTACCAGCATATTGAGATTGGCTACAACTACAGGCTCAGCAATGTTCTTGCAGGAATAGGAAGAGGACAGGTGAGGGTGCTTCGTGAGAGGATCAGGCAGAAAAAAAATATATTCGATACATATAGGAGAGAGCTGGCTCACATACAAGATATTGAATTCATGCCAATAGCTGATTTCGGAGAACCTAATTACTGGCTGACAGTCATTACATTGAAGGATGGATGCGGGGTGAAACCGGACGATGTCATCAATGCCCTTGAGGCGGGAAATATTGAAAGCAGGCCTGCATGGAAGCCTATGAATCAGCAGCCGGTATTTGAGAGATGCAGATATTACAGCCATAACAGTGATGGAAGCATGGTTGCGGATGATATTTTCAACAGAGGATTATGCCTGCCAAGCGACACAAAAATGACCAGGGAAGATCTGAAAAGGATTTCGGGGGTGATAAAAAGCCTATGGTTATAAAAAGATTATTTGATATAGTGATAAGTTTAATTGCTTTAGTCATTTTATCTCCGGTGCTGCTTGTAACGGCAATAATGATCCGGTATAAACTGCAGGGAGGTCCTGTTTTTTTTCAGCAGGACAGAATTGGGAAGAACGGAAAGGTGTTTAATATTATTAAATTCAGAACCATGCTGGATTTACGAGATGAACAGGGAAAGCTTCTTCCTGATGAAAAAAGGGTAACAAGTTTTGGACAGGCTTTGAGGAGCCTGAGCATCGATGAACTTCCTCAACTGCTGAATGTTTTAAAGGGAAACATGAGTCTTGTAGGACCAAGGCCCTTGCTGGCTGAATACAGAAATCTGTACAGCGAAAAACAGTTCAGAAGGCATGAAGTGCTTCCGGGAATTACTGGATGGGCTCAGGTAAATGGAAGAAATTCGATAACCTGGAGTGAGAAATTTGATATGGATGTCTGGTATGTGAATAACCGTTCCCTTATCCTTGATATAAAAATTATTATGCTCACTGTGTTAAAGGTTTTGAGAAAGATGGGAGTTAATCAGGAAGGCATAGCAACTGTAGAAAAATTCAACGGATTCAATTGAGGTGGAGTTTTTATGGAGGATTTGATTATTATCTGTGCCGGAGGAGTAGGCAAAGAAACTGCGATGCTGGTTGAAGCGATAAATGAGCGGAAACCTGTTTGGAATCTATTGGGGTTTGTGGATGATAATCCTGATATTCAAAATACGAATGTAAACGGATTTAAGGTTCTTGGAGGTATCGATTATCTTGAAAACTGTAAAAATGTTCATGTGGTATGCGCTATAGCAAATTACGTGAATAAAAAGAATATAGTTGAAAAAGTTCAAAAATATAAAGTGAGGTTTGCAAATATCATTCATCCTGATGTGCATTTATCAGGAACTGACACTGTGGGTGAAGATGTGATCATATATCCTGAAGTTATTATAACTACAAATGTAAAGCTGGGGGATCATGTTATCATTTCACCTAAATGCGGAATAGGGCATGAATCTGTTATAGAGGATTACTCGGTTCTGCTCTGGAATGTGAATGTCTCAGGGAATGTCAGGATTGGTGAAGGAAGCATCATCGGCACCGGTGCAACCATGATACAGAATATAAATATCGGAAGAGGGTGTACAATAGGTGCCGGCACCGTAGTGATCAGGGATACAGGGGAAGGAGGCACCTATGTGGGAGTTCCTGCAAGACGTGTCCATGCCGCTCTATGATTTCTGTTTCCATAAGCTGGTTTTCTGGAAAGAGAGGGTTGAAATGAAGAAGATTCTAATTTTAGCGAACTTTCATTTAGGACTGTATAATTTCAGAAAGGAACTTATTGCCTCATTGATGGAAAAAGGCCATGAGGTTTACATATCGCTTCCCTATGGACCGCTGGTAGAGAATCTTAAGGAAATGGGGTGCAGGTTTTATGATACAGAACTGGAAAGGAGAGGATTGAATCCTTTTAAGGATCTGAAGCTTATGAAGGATTACACCAGGCTTATAAAAGAGATAAAGCCTCATTTGGTTATAACATATACAATTAAGCCCAATATTTACGGAGGGATGGCCTGCCGTCTCGCAGGGATTCCGTATATGGCAAATATTACAGGGTTGGGAACAGCCTTCCAGAAGGAGGGACCTCTCAAGGAACTGATAAAGGTCTTATATAGGCTATCCCTGAAAAAAGCCCGTGCAGTACTCTTTGAGAATATTGGCAATAAGGAGGTTTTTCTTCAGAATTCCATACTTGATGACAGCAGATGCAGGGTGATGAACGGTGCAGGAGTGAATATTGATGAATACTGCTATACTCCCCTTCCGGAGAGGCAAATGATAAACTTTCTTTTTATAGGAAGGATAATGAAAGAAAAAGGTGTCGACGAACTTTTTAAGGCAGCTTCAAAAATAAAATCAGAATACGAAAATGTTCAGTTTTCAGTGGTAGGACCCTTTGAGGACCATTATGAAAATAAGGTAAAGGAACTGGAACAGGAAGGAATAATAAGATTTCACGGCTACCAGAAGGATGTTAAGCCTTTTGTGAAAGGGACTCACTGCTTTGTGCTTCCATCCTATCATGAAGGTATGGCAAACACACTCCTTGAATGTGCAGCTATGGGAAGACCACTCATAGCATCGGACATTAATGGCTGCAGGGAAGCGGTCATTGATGGAGAAAACGGCTTTTTATGCTCTGCCGGAGATTGGGACAGCCTTTATGTGAAGATGAAACAGTTCATAGAGCTTCCCCATGAGAAGAAAATCCAAATGGGGATAAGTTCCAGAGTTCGTGCAGAGGATTGTTTTGATAGAAAGAAGGTAGTCAGCAAAACATTGGACATTATTGATGATATCAGGTGGTGATTTGATTTGAGCAATCTCGGAAATCCACGAAACCCCAGAAACGTCAGAAACCCCAGAATAAGTATAATAGTTCCCTGCTTTAATTCGGAAAAATATCTGGAAAAATGCATGGACAGCATTGTGAGCCAGACTTTCAGGGATATTGAAATCATTGCAGTAAATGACGGTTCACGGGACAGGTCATTGGAAATACTTAAAAAATATGAGGATCAGGATGAGAGGGTAAGGATTATAGACAAGAGCAATGAAGGGGTATCGGCAGCGAGAAACACAGCCTTAAAGAAAGCCCGGGGTCAATGCGTAATGTTTGTGGACTCTGATGACTGGGTGGATAAGGACACTTGTGAAAAAGCCGTCACTGTAATGGAGGATCACAATGCCGATGTTGTCATGTGGTCATACACAAGAGAATTCGCAAACTCATCCCGGCATAAGAAAATATTTAATGAAGATATGATAATATTTGAGGATTTAGAGCTGGCGCATAAGCTCCACAGAAGGTTTGTGGGTCCTGTGGGATCAGAACTTTCAAAACCTGAAAACATGGATGCTCTCAGTCCGGTATGGGGCAAGCTTTATAAAAGAAACATAATTGAAGAAAATAATATAACCTTTGAGGATATAAGGAATATTGGCACATATGAAGACGGGCTTTTCAACCTCTATGTATTCAATTTTGTCAGGAAAGCTGTTTATATAGGGGAGCCTCTTTATCATTACAGGAAAGACAATCCAGCATCCATAACCTCCGGTCCAATTGAGGATTTTAGAAAACAGAGAGAAAAGCTTATAGAGATTATGGACAGCTATATCACCAGCAACAATCTTTCCCGGGAATACAGAACAGCGCTGAAAAACAGGACTGCTCTCAGCATCTTAGGAATAGGACTTATTAATTTAAGCGGAAATGGCAGCATTGATAAAAAGATGAGTGAGGTGGGAAGCCTGCTGAGGGATGTTAAATATAAGGAAGCCTTGAATGAAATTACTTTAAAGAGCTTCTCTCTAAACTGGAAGGTGTTTTATTATTTTGCAAAAAATGGCTTCACCCCTGGGGTGTTTTTCCTGCTTTTGGTAGTAAGCAGGATAATCAACAGAAGGAGGTCAGCAGTATGAAAAAGATAGTATATATATTAGCTGTTGATGAGGACGATGTTCAGTTTTTAGAGAATGAAGCATTGAATGAAGGCGTGACAATATACAAGGCATGTGATCTGGACGGAATTTTCAAGAAGGTGAAATACTGCATGCTGCTTTACAGACTGCTTAAGGAAACCGGAGAATATGATATTATGCACTCCAATATGGATTTGTTTAACGGAGTGAACCTGGCAATTGCAAAAGCTGCAGGCATTAAAAAAAGAATTTCCCATTCCCATATATCCCATAGTCAATATGCGGTGAAACCCTTGAGAAAGCTAATGGTTTTACCTTACCAGTTCACCATGAGGATTCTGATAAAAAAGTTTTCCAACCTGAGACTTGGATGTTCACAGAAATCCAATGTGTATCTCTATGGTGAAAAATGGAGTATGGATGACAATACCTCAGTTCTCTCAATAAATATGGAATAAGCCAATATTTTAATTTTCTGGGAACAAGAAGAGATATTCTGCTGAGATACTGAAATGCTGTAACTTTTTTATGCTTCCTTCCCGCTTCGAAGGACTTAGCATTTCCCTCATTGAAGCCCAGGCAGCGGGACAAGGATGATCCGGAAGATAATCGTCCGGCTGGAAGGATGTTTTATCATAACAAAACTCTGGTTCGCCCGGCGCAGGACTGCTCTAAAAGCAACTATGGCAGAGCCCTGGTGTTCAACCGCATTTCAAGGCTTGACAGAAAAGAGTGCAGGGAAATTTTTTACAGGAGAATCGAGCCTAAGGACCTGAAAATAAATTTTAACAGGGATATCAGAGGAGTCCATACTTATGGACAATGTGAAGGGATGGAAATCATAGACATCAAGTATAGTGTCTTTTCAATAAAGTATGCAGTAAAGCGCTTTAGATATGTGGCAGAATGCCTCATGAGCAAGAGACCCATTGCATATTTTCAACGGGAATAGAGGGAGGTTTTTTCAATGATACGAGTTTTGCAGGTGTTTACAATAATGAACCGGGGCGGCGCTGAAACCATGATAATGAACTATTACCGGAACATTGACCGTTCAAGGGTTCAGTTTGATTTCCTGGTTCATAGGGAGGAAAGGGCAGCTTACGACGATGAGATTGAAGCCTTGGGAGGGAAGATATACAGAATGATGCCTGTTCACCCTGTAAATATCCCGGCTTATAAAAAACAGATAGACAGTTTTTTTGACAGCCACAGGGAGTATAAGGTCATTCACGGGAATTGTTCGGAACTAGGTGTATACGTATATGAAGAAGCGGCGAAAAGAGGGGTTCCGGTTATTATAGCCCATGCCCACAATTCCACTGCCGCCATGGATTTCAAAGCTCCCTTCAGATTCTTGTGGAAACATAGAATGAGAAGGTATATTACAGATATGTTTTCCTGCGGTCCTGAGTCAAGCAAATACCTGTTTGGAAAAAATAATTGGAAAGATGCTCTCGTTCTCAATAATGCGGTGGATGCAGGGAGGTTTACATATAACTTGGGAAAACGAATAAGATTAAGAAAAGAAATGGGAATTGAAGGACGTTTTGTTATAGGACATGTGGGAAGATTCAATATCCAGAAAAATCATAAATTCCTTATTGAGATTTTTTCAGAAATATACAGGAGAAATCCCAATG
>JBEHWK010000142.1:0-8231 GCA_040217795.1 Clostridiaceae bacterium | reverse complement strand
ACGATTTTTTGACTGACAGCTTCCGGCTTTCCTGTATTCACTGAAGCCATGAACGCCGGAACGATAGATTTTACGGTTTCCGCTACGATTGCCGATATGAGTTTCTCCATTGCGATATTGTCCATATATCTCCCCTAGTGTTGGATTTATAGGGCAATTATATAGGCAATCGATATACTTCCCTTCCTTTGTGGTATCGGGTCTCGCTTTCAGCGTTCGCGTGCTATGGCGTACAATGGCGCTTCCATCGCCTCGGGTACGGTTTCCCGGCTTTACGGTTCCGGCTTCCTACAATCGTCACACGGTACTAGACTGCGAGACTATCCGCTACGTGTCACGGCTTTACGTGACGGCTTGTAAAAGAAACTTGCTTCGTTTAACTTTGTTTCGTTTAACGATAATATTACCCTATCATTGAAAAAAATACTGTCAATAAGTTTATTGATATTTCGTGTATATTTATTTCGTTAAACGTTTAATAGAATTGTAGTATTTGGCATTCTGTTTGCTACTACTTTTTATTTATGAAAAAAATAAGGGATCGGGATAATTGTGCGAGCAAGCCTAAAAAGAGGGGGGAGGAGGGCATAAGGACATGCGCGTATAAGAATGATCACTGCAATTATCTGAGGCTAAAAAAGGTCTTGACTTATATCGTTATACGAAATATCATATAACAAAAGGAGGATAATATGGCGATGCAGGTCTCTCCTGATAAGGTCTTTGTAGGCCTTAAAATCCCGAATAAAAATCATAAACTTCTCGAATCCTACGTAGCACAAAATGGCGGTACAATATCGGGTTATATAAACGAAGCTGTATATGAGTGGTTGAAAGCCCGAGGTCTAGAAGCTGAAGTCTCCATTGATGGAAGAACAGGGAAATGGGTTAGAGTTGATGGAAAGGAGAAAGCATAGTGTCAGCGACACATGAAGCCAGTAAAGGCAACTTTGATGAACGTGCAGCACGCTTCGTTGTCGAGATAACCGATCCTGATTCCCCTAACTTCGGTAATGCCCTAGGTTCTGCGGTATCAGCTATGGATGTTACCTACGAAACGGCTCATAAGCAGTCATACAAGCTTATGCGGCAAGATCGTATCAGGAATGAGATAGAACGTATCCTGGAAGAACGAGGGATGGGGAAGGAACACCGTTCTAGCGTACTAATCGAGCTTATTACCCAGAAGATGACTAGGAAAACTGAACGGTATAACGCTGAAGGTGAATTAGTTGAAGTAGTAAAATCTGGACCTACCTTCTCGGACATTATCAAGGCCATAGATACCCTTAACCGCATGGATGGCACCTATACCGACCAGAAGAAGGTTTCTGACCAGGAAAGGGATGTGCATAGATTGCTTATCAAAGAAGTAATGAAAGAAGCCAGGGATAGAGCTAAAGGGAAAATGAGTAATTGGGTGTATAATGAAAATCAGGAGGTTTCCAGTAGCAATGAGTTGAACAAGGAGGAATAATTACGATGCTTTTTCAGGAGTATTGCAGACTGGCTTGTGAAATACTCTATGGCGATACTGAGTATCAACAGAATAAAACTTTAATAACAAACCTTTTTAAAAACACACAAGATGTTGAGACTAGGCTCATAGTCATCGATAATCTGTACTCGACAAATTTGTCAAAAAGGTTTTTCGGGTTTCACGACCTAGCAGATTCCATCAATAGCTTGGGCAATGATGACTTAGTAAAGGTTAAGATATCCAATTATTTGATGAATTGCGATCAAGACATAGATCGAGTTTTTTCAAGAACATATGGAATAGATAAGAAAGGTAATTCAAAAAACCACGCTCCATCCATTTTATCAAAATATTTTTACTTTCTTTCATCGTACGCTTTTCCTATTCATGATTCATATCTCATAAAAAATATAGATTACATCAACAATTATTTTCATATCTATGTATATGATGAAAGTATTAGCCTATTTGAAAAGCTTAAATATATAAAAACAGCATCGGGATGCTCCTATGATGATATAGATAGTGCAATATGGTTGTACGGGAAATTGTTTCAAGGATCATTTTCATTGCTTGTAAATAAAAATAGATACTTACAGGTCGTCCGTGAGTCAAGAATAGATTTTGACGTAGAGATTAGTCCTGACGATTTATATAAAGCCTGGCTCTTTAATAATGAGAATGATAAAGTAATCGAAAAGGTATTAGGGACTTCATTTATTAGGTTCTTACAGGAAACAAGATTGATCATTCATTAAGTACAACGAATTAGGATGAAATATTGCATTGGTTACTATTTTTAATAATTGGAGAAAAAATGAAAAAGCGTATTTACCAAAAATTAACATTATTTGTAATGCTGAGCTTTATATTTATATCATGCACTCCGTTTTTACATCCAAACGATGACCCTCTTTTAGACCAATCCAGTACAACATCAGCACGTGTAATAGAATCATACGATGATTTACCAACTGCATCTATGAATAATAAGGGACAACTTTATTATGTCATCAATGATGCCAAGTTTTACTATTCCAATGGCTCATCATGGAAACAGATTGACCTTTCAGGATCTGCTGGACCTGCTGGCCCCGCAGGTCCTGTTGGCCCAGCCGGTGGATCATTAGGTGGTACGGCTAAAGCATATGATGCGAATAATGTAGAGTTAGGTTACTGTTATGGAAGCGGCTTTTCGCTTCAAATGATCTCTCCAACTGGGTATTATTATAATCTACTTTGGAATGGTATTGTTTTAGATTATATATGTTACTATACTGATTTAAATCAATCAGGAGTGATGTTTTTCCAATACCCTCAACCAATAAAAGCCAGCAACGTTTTCAGAATTGGATCAAAATACTATACATTCCGTGATTCAGATATATATGGGAATGCTATTTCAGACCCTTCGATTACTTCATATAGTTCAATATATAGTCAGGGGTATGTAACTAATTTAACATCCGCTCAAAACATCTCTTCAACTTCAGTTTATGTTTTTAAAGAAATATCCCTTGCTGAAGCAGGAATCCCAAGTACAATTACATTACCGATTACTATTAAGTATGAATGAGAATTAGAATTGCAAAGGGACGTGTATAGAGCACTGTAAAAAAGGTAATATGGAGAATAGATAAAATTTGAATAGAAAACCTGAATACTGCTATTTTTACGACATGGAGGCGTTAAGAAATGAAGGGAAACATATCTCAGAATGGTTTTTATCAATCATGGGTTAAAATATGTAATCAGAACAAAATAGAGTTTAAAAATAAGTGGGGCGGCGATTTTGCTGAATATACTGATATGATCTTAAAAAATGATAATTCGATTACATCACAATTAGCAAAATTGCTCGGTTTACATGTATCCCATGAATACTATTCAATGGATGCTATATTTTATTCTGATGAAGATCTAGTAATCAATAATCCAAAAAATAAAACCTGGACAAAGACCGATGGAGGGATATGGCTAACAAGCTTTCAAATAGCTTTTGAACATGAAAATAGGCCATTCGGAATTGATGGAGCATATCAAGAAATCTGCCATCTACTTACATTAAAAGCTAATTTAAAGGTTTTAGTGACTTACTGTGATAAAGAATATCTTGATGGATTTGTAGCGGACCTAAATAGTGCTATCCCAAGAAATGTACTTGATAATACCCCTATACTCATAATAATCGGATATGAGGATGCCGGGGAATATATTTGGCGTGGATATTCTATACAAGGTTATCTTGGGGTAACGGAAATTCATTAACGATTACTATTAATCCGCAAGAAATACATTGAATTATAGTAATCCATTTTCAATCGACATCACCTGACTATAGTGTCCCCCTCTTCGTTCAGACCATATATAATGAACGAGGAGAGGAGAGATGGGAGAACAGCAACGATGGACAGCGAAGCGAAAGGCAGAGCTCATTCTGCAGATCCTTCGCCAGACAACCACGGTTATTGATGTAGCCAGGCAGAACGATCTTGCCCCCAGTGAGGTCCAGGACTGGATCGACACGTTCCTGAAGGCAGGAGAAAAGGGCCTGAAAGCACGGGCCAGCGACCTTCAGGAACAAACCGAGAAAGAAATCAAGGAACTGAAGGCGGCGATTGGCGATCTGTACGTGGAGAACGCCATACTAAAAAAAGCAAAAGCCTTGTGGGGAACCTCGGACGAGACCGAATCCTGACCCTGCAAGGCGAACTTCTGGAAGATGGGATTCGGGCCAGCATCCGCACGATCTGCGAGGTGCTTGGCTTCAACCGATCGAACGTGTATTACGCCGAAAAGCCACGGAAGAAACGATCTGAAACTGCAGAAGCATGGCTTGTCGATGAGATACGCAAAGTGATCGAGGAGTTCCCTGAATACGGGACCAGGCGAATCACCGCCGTACTGCGAAGACGGCACCAGAAGTCCTTCAACCGAAAGAAGATCCACAGGATCGTGAAGGAGCATTGCTGGCAGCGTTGGAAGCGTCCTTATGGCAACAGGCCGAGGGTGAAAGGCATGAAGAGTGTCACGCCGCAGGCCAACAGTCGCTGGGCGATCGACATGACGCACCTTTTCACCAGACATGACGGCTGGTGTCATCTGGTGGCGGTAATCGACTGTTCCGACCGATATCTTGTCGGCTGGAGGTTTTCCAGGTCCGGAAAGGCAGGGATCTCTGCCGGGGCTCTGGAGGATGCCCTGATCCGGGAGAACATCATTCCGAATGTGCATGGTCTTGTGGTCCGGTCCGACAACGGGCTTGTATTCGGTTCGAAGCGGTTTCATGAAACAGTGACAAAGTACAGGCTTCACCAGGAGTACATAACGCCGTATACGCCGGAACAGAACGGCATAATCGAGAGATTCTTTCGGAGCTTCAAGGAGGAGTGCGTCTGGCAGCATAATTTCGTGACGTTTGACGAAGCGTACAACAAGATCGCCGATTGGATTGATCATTACAATTTCGAGCGACCTCATTCGGCGCTCGGGTATGCGACGCCGTCAGAGGTCAGAAAAAAATTGGCAGCATAATGGTCTGAAAAGTAGGGGAGCACTACATATCTCCAGGTTAGTCTTGATGGTTCTTTGCCTAAAATACATAATTGTATTCGTGGGACATCAGATGCCTATGACAATGCAATGCTTGGAATTAAATATTTGATAGAATACAAAATACCAGTAAAAGTGAATATGACAATAACAAATATTAATTGTTATGATATGTTAAGCATGTACAAGTTGTGTGAAAAAATTGGAGTAAAGTATATTAATTATAACGCCTACTTTGATATTGGTCAAACAAAAATGTTGAAAATACCTGACAAATATGTAACTATAAAAAATTATGTAGAAGTCTATGAGTATTATCAAAAAAAAGGAATCCTATATTATTGCAGGATCCAGTTTTAGGATATGGTTTGGAAGAATATAGAAGTTTATTTAAAGACGCAAAACTTATATTTTTTTGTCCAGCAAAATCTGGTGGAATTGAAATAGCAAGCAATGGCAACATATACCCATGTCCATTCTTATATAATAAAGATTTTTTGCTTGGTAACATTTATGATACTGATTTTAGAACCATTCAAAAATCTAATCCTATTGCTAGAAGGGATTTGTCAAAGACTAGATGTAAAATTTGTACTAACTACCCATATTGTGAAGGTGGTTGTGCAGCCAGAACATATGCAACTTATAAAAATATTAATTTTTCCGAACCAAATTGTAGTCATTCATAATTAGGGGAGAAATAAATATGCTAAGGATAAACAAAAATGTAATTTTCCGATTTGAAAAAAATATTGAAAATGGTGTATTATTTATTTACAATGCTGAAAGTGGATGTATTGTAAAGTCAACCGAGGTGGTGTATAAGTTATTAAAGCTTATCCAGAAAGAAGAAATGGATCGTGATCAACTCCTCAACATTGTCAAAAGTTATACAGATAATAACGTCTCTCAGAATGAAATCACAATGGCATTGGAAAGATTATTCACTGAGTTACTTAAGAAACGAATACTTGATTCAGATGAAGATTTTTCTTCTTCGAATTTTCGCCCTAGTATAAAAATGGATAAAAGTGCTAATTTTATTTGTTACAATTATTGTGGTGACATTAAAAGTAATCTGTTGAGTAGTAATAGAAGCTGTATTTATGTCGACAAGCATCTTTTAAGAGATTATTATGATTAATAAATATTTTAAAAATCGAAATTTAGTATATATTTATGTTGCATTCTTTGGATTTTTTTTTGTATTTGAAAGTGTATCCATTCTTGCACCTATATATTTGGAGAAGAAAACAAATTCAGTATATTATGTATCATTATTCTTTTCTTTAGCAAATGCTGTTGGTGTAATATTTCCCTTAATTGGAAGATTGATTACTTCGAAAGTATCACGTAGTAGTCTTGTCAATATTGTGTTCTTAATAATGAGTAGTATGTTGATCATGACTGCTTATATTGAAAAAACGTTACCACTTTTTATTATATTTTTGTTAATATTTGGATTAAAAAATATATTTAATCAGGCACTTAATCCTTATATCGGTAATCTTAATAATTTTGATACAGATAAAGTATTTGCAATAAGGGATTTGTTCCTTTTTTTAGGCGCTGGATTGGGACTATCATTAAGCAGTATACTCAAAAACAACAATTTAACATGGGCAAAAACATCATTTATTTTAGCACTTTTATCAATTATTATATTTATAATTTTACGAATAATTAATGTTTCTATACAACCTGTTATGGAGCTTAATAGAACAGAGAAACGTGTTTCTACAATGAAAAATAAATTTACACGATTCGAAAATAAGAGAAATTTGGCAGTGCTTATTATTATGTACATTTCAGGGTACTTTGTTTCTTCGTTATTTCAGTTTTTACCGATAATATGTATAAAAAATAATGTAAAAGAGGCGAGTATTCTTCTGATTTATAGTATATCCTATTATGCAGTACCTATATTATCATTATTATCGGTAAAATATTTTGAAAAAACTGATAGAAAGTATGTATTTATCTTTGATCATTTATTCGATATTTTGCCAATTCTACTTTTGGTACTTATTCCAGGAAATTCTATTATATTATTACTAATATTGGTTATCTTTAATATTAAAGATATTGTTTCACCAATATCAATTGCGTACTTTTTTAATTGTTTTTCCGAAAGCGATGGGAATACTGCTTGGGCACTTGTTGGTGCTATTGCTAATACTTTTTCGATTTTATCACCAATTATTATTGGTATGCTTTTCGAAAAAAGCATATTTTTGATGGAAATACTTATAATAATTTCATTATTAGTGACTGGTATTGTAGGAATAATTTTATTACCAAAACAACAAAAAGAAGGTAAAAATTGAAACAATTAATTGGTTGTTGTAAGGATTTATTTGAAAATTTTGACGGCGAAAAAATTAATATTGATAAAAATGAAAGTTTGAAGGCATATTTTTATCATAATAATGAGTCATGTGACTATCGTGATTGTGAAAAAGAGTATTTTGAAAGGTGGTTTAATAAAAAGAGTAATATTTTTGAAGTAGGTTGTGGATCAGGAAGGATTCTCAATATATTGAGAAATATGAACTATAAAAATAAATATACCGGGATAGAGAAAAATATAGCATTAATACGCCTACTCAAACAATCATATGGTACATTAAATGATGAAAATGTAATCCATTCAGATTTTTTAGAATATAAAACAAATGTCAAGTATGATTTAGTAATTATGCCTTATAATCTACTATCTATGATAAAAAATGAAGAACAAAAAATTAAAATATTGAGTAAAGCTTATGATATTGTCACTGACCAAGGAGTATTAATATTTGATTATACGGTTAGGCCATTGATTCCTGATGGATTAGAGTGTTTCGTCTGGGATCCAATAATATATACCAAAAAAATTGATGATGTTAATTACTGGATAATAATTCAAGGGCAAGAAAACAAAGTATACAACAATTCTAGTTGGACGGCATTATATCTAAATACAAAAAAAAATATTTTATATAAGGAATCTTGGAAACACTACTATACAAATGAGAAGTGTTTTGATATTTTTAAAAAGTACCAAACTGTGGAACATTTTCGCAGCTATAATGGATTTATACCATCGGAAAATTCTGGATCTTGTTTACGGGTAATTGAGGTATATAAGAAATAAAAATAGTTTCAATAGTCGCCAGTATAGTGTCCCTATAATGAGCCCTTACAGTGTCCCCCTCTT
>JBEHWK010000141.1:0-8322 GCA_040217795.1 Clostridiaceae bacterium | reverse complement strand
ATCACCCCGTCGATTAAGTTATACCAATAAAAAGGTATCCTTATCGATTATTGGGGCGATTCTGAAAAGTCAAGCTTTTTCTTATATATTTACTTAGTTATTTTCCATTTTGTGTATTCTTATCTTTATGACATTGCCCCGGGGGTGGTTCAAGTATTTGGAACCACCCCCGGGGCATTAAATATATGTTGTAAATATAGTATGTATTTGGTTAAATTAAAGTAGGATATATAAGGAGGGGTTAAGATGGCTCAAAATATTGATTATGTTATACATGGCGATGATATGCAATTTGTTGAAGTTCTATTGGATAGCAATGAAACTATGATAGCTGAAGCCGGGGCAATGATGATGATGGATAGTTCTATTGACATGCAGACTTCGTTTGGAGATGGAAGTTCAAATGAGGGGGGATTTATGGGTAAGCTGTTTTCAGCAGGAAAAAGAGTTATAACCGGTGAGAGCTTATTCATGACTACTTTTACCAATAAGGGCAGCGGTAAAGGGATGGTTTCTTTTGCAGCTCCTTATCCGGGTAAAATATTGCCTATGCACCTTTTACAGTATGGCGGAAGGTTGATTTGTCAGAAGGACTCTTTTTTATGTGCCCAGAAGGGAACTAAAATTGATATTGCATTTACAAAGCGATTTGGAGCCGGAATTTTTGGAGGGGAAGGCTTCATACTTCAAAAAATTGAAGGAGATGGCATAGCATTTGTTCATGCTGGCGGCACTGTTATAGAAAAGGAACTGTTGCCAGGGCAGGCACTTAAAATTGATACGGGATGTATTGTTGCAATGACAGATTCTGTTGATTATGATATCCAATTTGTGGGGGGATTTAAAAATGCCCTTTTTGGAGGAGAAGGTATTTTTTACGCTGTTCTGAAGGGACCAGGCAAGGTTTGGATTCAAAGCCTGCCATTCAGCAGGTTGGCTTCCAGAGTGATGTCAGCTGGTATGGGCGGAAGGACAGGAAGGGAAGAAGGAAGCATCCTGGGCACTCTGGGGAATTTTTTAGATGGCGACAATTAGCAGGAATTCAGACTTTGCAGAAGAAGAGAGTTATAGTTTTTTATAAAGAAAAGGAACCAGAAATGGTTCCTTTATTTTATTATGAATTTATCTATTTTTTGAGTATACCCACCTTTGGGAGTTTATTCAGGATTTCCGGGGCATTGTGGCATTTTTCAAATTGGTCAGTTAAGTCCATTCCTGCCATTAAGCCAAAATGGGAAGCACCTCCCCATGCTGCTTGATAGCTTAAATCATAAACAATTCCATTGACTGCTGCATAAGCAGGTTTTCCCATGGACCCATCAAAAGATGCAAGTTCATCTGGTGTAAATTCTTTAGTTTGTCTTGTGTTTTCATGTGAAGTGAGACTGTTCTCTAAATTAAGATAAAGAATATGGTCAAATTTACAAGTATCAATAAAAATATCTGTGAGTATTTCAAATACCATATCTTTGTAATAGCCATCAGGAATACCTGCTCTTATTACTCTAAGCATGTCTATCTTTTCCAGGTTGATGAGCCTGGCTTTTTTTACACCATCCGGATATGATTTGGAATTAATGAAATATGAAAATTCCTTTGGGGGGAATTTTTGTTTTTTATAAAATGCGTATATCTCCCTTAAAAACGCAGTGTGCTTTATATTATCATTTTTAAGGGTAATGAAAATATCTTTTTCTTCTTTAGTGGGAGCATCTGAAATTAAGTAATGGAAAATAAGTTCGCTTTTTTTCAGAGTTTCCAGTGCCTTCTCAATGGACGAAAATGCTTCTTCCATTGATTTGTATGGTTTTGACATCGATTCATTTCTGAAGTAATCAGCAGAATATAAAAACAGATTTGAAAAGTTCATTCGCTTCTCCATTTAATTTATCACTTATTACAATAGTTTATTTCTAAAAATACATTGAGATTACAACTTTCGGAAGAATTTTTAATATGTAAAAATGAATGAGTTTATCATAAGGACATAAGTTTATATGAAGTCAGAAGTAAGAAGACTAAAAAGGAGCAAGAGAAGGATGTGATTTTGAACTTTCATTATCATTGAGTAGTGAGCTGGAAAAAGAATTTTATAATATATGCAGCAAGATTGAAAAAGTACGTAGAGGGATAAAAAAACATATAGTGTTAAATCTGCAGTTATCAAGCTATACGCAGAAGAACCCTGTAGCTGAAAAACAGTTTAATATTTATCAACTTAAGAAGCTGTCTTTAAGGGAGTTATACTGTGCTTAAAGATGGCTTTGCTATATGAAATGTTTTATATGCAATTGTTAACTATCACCATAGACAGGATGCTTCTTTATGTGTAAAATATAATATTAGTCAATAGTTAATAAGAGAGGATTGAAGTGTATGCAAGGGACATGGATTGAAATTAAAGTAATAACAACAAGTGAAGCGCTTGAGCCAGTATCAGGAATTTTTTATTCGCTGGATTGTAAGGGCGTTGCAATTGAGGATCCGAATGATATTCTGGATAGGGAACAAGGACCGTTAACTTGGGATTTTGCAGATTTGAACATATTGGAGTATAAAGGAAAAGCAGCATGTGTAAAAGGGTACTTTGCGGAGGAAGATAATATTCCTGAAGTTTTAAAATACATAGACGAGAGATTGAAAGAATTGAAGGAAATGGGAATAGAATTAGGGGAAGCAAAAGTTATCTCTGCTGAGATGAAGGAAGAAGATTGGGCGAATAATTGGAAGAAATACTACAAACCAACAAGGATTGGTGAAAAAATTATTATAAAGCCAATTTGGGAAGAGTATAAATCCCAGGCAGATGATCTTGTTATAGAATTGGATCCAGGAATGGCATTTGGAACAGGAACACATGAAACAACAAGAATGTGCGCTCAGGCATTGGAAAAGTATGTCAAAGAGGATACGGTGGTATTTGACATCGGAACTGGATCAGGGATACTTGCAATAATTGCAGCAAAACTAGGGGCAAAGCATGTTGTAGGAGTGGATCTTGATCCAGTGGCAGTTGATTCAGCAAAAGAAAACCTCAAGTTCAATGACGTTGATAATATTGAGATACTTCACGGAAATCTTCTTGATGTTGTAGATGGAAAAGCTGATTTGGTTGTTGCAAATATTATTGCTGAAATAATATGCATTCTGACTCCGGATGTTAAAAAAGCTCTGAATAAGGATGGTTTATTTATTACTTCAGGAATAATTCATGACAGAAGAGAAATGGTTATAAATAACCTGGAGGAAAATGGATTCGAGGTATTGGAAGTAAATAAAGATGGAGAATGGAACTGCATAGTGGCAAGATTAAAATAAGGAGAGAGGATTATGCATAAATTTTTCACTCCGGCAGAATTATTCAGCGAGAAAGAGGCAATAATTCAAGGAGAAGATGTTAAGCATATATATAAGGTTCTCAGATTAAAAGAAGGACAGGAAATAATCGTAAATAATTTACATGGGGAAGAGTACTCTGGAGTTATTGAGGAGATAACAAAGAGTGAAGTCAGGGTATCTCTCAGGGAAAAGCTTGAGAGAAACAATGAGAGCCCTTTGGAAATATTTTTGTTTCAAGGCATGCCGAAAGCTGCCAAGATGGATTTGATTGTTCAGAAAGGCACAGAACTGGGAATTAAAGAAATAACCCCTGTAGTAACAGAGAGAGTTGATGTGAAGCTGAAGGGTGATTTTAAAAAGCTGGACAGATTAGAGAGGATTGCGTTAGAAGCCTGCAAGCAATGTAAAAGAACGTTGATACCTAAGATTAATATACCCATAACTTTTTCAGAGCTTATTACGGCTTTGAAAGATATGGATCTTGTGGTGGTTCCTTATGAAAACGCTGAAAATTTCGGAATAAAATCATTAATCAAAAGTATTGATTGTAAAGTTAAAACTGTGGCTGTAATAATAGGGCCTGAGGGTGGTTTTGAAGATAGTGAGATAAACAGATTAAAAGAAAACGGAGCTTATATTGTCACTTTAGGACCAAGGATATTAAGGACTGAAACTGCAGGGTTTACAGCGTCATCCTTGCTTCAGTATGAGCTGGGAGACTTAGGAGGGATTATTTAATGAAAGTTGCATTTGCTACCCTTGGATGCAGAGTCAATGCATATGAAACAGAAGCCATGATGGAAAAGTTTTTGAGGGAAGGCTATGAAATAGTTGATTTTAATGAAATTGCGGATGTTTATGTTATAAATACCTGTTCTGTAACCAATATGGGAGATAAAAAATCAAGACAGATGATTTCCAGAGGGAAAAGACAAAACCCCCATTCTATAATTGCTGCAGTAGGATGCTATTCTCAAATAGCTACTGAAGAGGTTGGGAATATAGAAGGTGTTGATGTTGTATTAGGGACAAGGAACAAAGGTGAGATAATTTACTGGATAAACAAGGCAAAGGAAACAGGAGAGAAGCAGATTCAAGTGGGAGAGGTGCTTAAAAATAAGGTTTTTGAGGACTTGAAAATAGAGGATTATCAGGATAAAACAAGAGCATTTCTTAAGATTCAGGATGGATGTAACAGATTCTGCGCATACTGCCTTATTCCTTATGCAAGAGGAGCTGTATGTTCCAAAGAGCCTGAAAAAGTTATATCTGAAATTAAAGCTTTGGCTGAGAATGGATTTAAGGAAATTATTCTTTCAGGAATACATATTGCATCATATGGGGCTGACCTGGATAAAAAAATCAATTTAGTTGATATTTTAGAGGAGATTGAAAAGATTGAAGGAATTGAAAGAGTCAGAATAGGTTCTATCGACCCTACATTCTTTACTGAGGAAGTTGTTAAGAAAATAGTTAATTTCAAGAAATTATGCCCTCATTTCCATTTATCATTGCAAAGCGGTGCAAATGCAACTTTAAAGAGGATGAACAGGAGATATACAAAAGAGGAGTATGAGGCAATAGTTTGTTTCTTAAGAAATAATTTTAAGGATGCATCAATTACTACTGATGTTATAGTAGGTTTTCCGGGAGAAACCAAAGAAGAATTTGAAGAAACTTATGAGTTTCTAAAGAAAATAAAACTGTCAAAAATGCACATTTTTAAATATTCTCCGCGAAAAGGAACCAAAGCTGCTGAGATGAAAAATCAGGTTGATGGTATTGTTAAAGATGAGCGAAGCAAGCTTCTTATTAAACTTAATGAAGAAAATGAAAAAGAATTTACTGAAAGAATTCTTGATAAAGAAGTTGAAGTGCTTATTGAAAAAAAATTCAATGAAGACAGCTATGAAGGATACACTGAAAATTATATCAGGGTTATTGCTAAATCTCATTGCCTCGATGTTGTAGGAAAAATTTTAAGGGTAAAAATAACTTCTGCAGGAAATGAAGAGGCATATGGAGAAATATTAATATAATCACAATAAGAATTTTAGGTTATACTTAGGACAGGGAGGTGAGAAAATGGGGAATTGTATTTTTTGTAAAATTATCAATGGTGAAATTCCTTCAAAAAAAATATATGAAGATGATAAAGTTTTAGCTTTTTATGATATAAGTCCTGAAGCGCCGGTTCATTTTCTTGTGATTCCAAAGGAACATGTTGCCAGTACTTATGAATTAAAAGAAAATAATGTGTCCATAGTTGCACACATTTTTACTGTAATTAATAAGATAGTAAGTGACCTGGGTATTGCTGAAAAAGGATACAGGGTGGTAACCAACTGTGGCGAAGATGGAGGACAGACTGTAAGTCATCTGCATTTTCATGTTCTTGGAGGAAGAAATCTAAAGTGGCCACCAGGATAATAATTCTTCAGTAAGAATATTGACATCATACAGAAAAATATAGTATAATATAGCGTGTGTTGTTAAGCCCACGGCTGTGCATAAGAAAATAATAGCTAGCGGAGGGAGGGATAGTCAATGTCAGAAATCAGAGTTGGAGAAAATGAAACACTAGAAAGTGCATTAAGAAGATTCAAGAGAAAATGTGCTAGAGCAGGTGTTCTTTCTGAAGTTAGAAAGAGAGAACATTACGAAAAGCCAAGTGTAAAGAGAAAGAAGAAATCAGAAGCTGCAAGAAAGAGAAAATTCAAGTAATAGCTAAGATTTTAAAAGAATTTCTTTGAAAGAAGGTATTGCATTGCCAACAATAAAAGAAAGACTTCAAGAAGACTGGAAACAGGCTTTAAAAGCTAGAGATAAATTTAAGGCCGAAACTTTGAGTACTGCAAAGTCAGCTATTCTTTTAGTTGAGAAAACTGACAATGTTAAGCTTGAGGACGAACAGGTTATTGAAATATTAGCAAGAGAAATCAAGCAAAGAAGAGAAGCTATGCTTGAGTTCGAAAAGGGAAATAGACAGGATCTTGTTGACAGCAGTAAAGCTGAAATAGAGATTTTGTTAGGTTACCTTCCTCAGCAGTTAGAAGAAGATGAGATACTTGAAATTGTTAAACAGGCAGCAATTGAAGTGGGTGCCAATAACATAAAAGAGATGGGAAAAGTTATGGCAAAGGTAAGACCTCTTACAGTGGGTCGTGCTGATGGCAAGCTTGTAAGCTCAATCGTAAAAGAATATCTAAGTAAGTAAAATTACTTTATTGAAAAAGAGTTCACGTTGTGGACTCTTTTTTTGCCTTTTATTAAAAAAGACAAGTACTTGAATAATTCTTTCTGTCATAAAAATAATATATCAGTACTATCGGGAGAATTATTTATGGGAGTTAAATGGGATAAGGCTAAAGATAAGGTTTTACAGGAGCTGGAATTGCCAAGGGATGTAATGCTTGACTTGCCTAAGGTAACTATAGTAGGGATAGATGAAATTTGCATAGAGAACCACAAAGGAATTGTTTGTTTTGAAAGTACGTGTGTAAAAGTAAATACCAAAATAGGGATTGTGCTGATTACAGGTGAATCCTTTCAAATTTCATTCATTGGTGGACAAAGTTTAGTAATTCAGGGGAAAGTCAAAACAATAACTTATGAGGGGAAAATGTAAATGGATTATATTAATAGAATGAAAAAAGGAAGAGTTACACTGAAAATAAGGAGTTATATTCCAGAGAAATTCATTAATTTATTGTGGAGCAGAGGAATTTATGCATCAAATATAAGGCTGGTTGATTTGACTACTGTTATTGTGGATATTGATTTTCAGGATTTGAGGTATGTCCAGGAGCTGGCAGATGAATCTGGAGCAAAATATCAAGTGATTGATAAAAAAGGACTGCCATTTTTCATAATGAAAGGTAAAAAAGAAATTTCCTTATTTATGGGATTTGTTTTATTTTTTTCTGTAATTCAGTATTTGTCAACATACATCTGGAGTATAGAAATAAATACAAAAAAATATATTGCTCCTTTTGAAGTGAGAAGACAACTAGAAAAGTTGGGTATAAAACCGGGAATTAAAAAAAGTGCTGTAGATGTATATTCTCTGGAAAAAAAACTTGAGGATGCCAACAGTGAGATCATGTGGGTAAATGTAAGGATTCAAGGGTCTAATTTAAAGGTTGTTATAGAAGAAAAAACAAATCCTCCTAAAATAAAAGATACAAATATAAACGGAGGAATTATTGCTAAGCAGGATGGAGTAGTAGAACGGATATATACAATATCAGGAACACCGGAAGTGAAGGTCGGAGATATAGTGAAAAAAGGAGATTTGCTGATAGCTCCAAAACAGGGGCAAGAGGGGGTGCAATATGATGTAAAAGCTGAAGGGAGAGTATTGGCAGACACCTTTTACGAAAAAAGTATTGAGGTGCAGGTAAGCGGCAGGATTAAGGAAAGAACGGGAAATAAGCAGGAATCAGCGTATTTTAATTTTTGGGGGAAGAAAATTTATATAAAAAAATCTGTAAAAACCTATGATGATTATGATAAAATAGAATTTAAAGGGAATTTTATCAATAATGAAATATATTATGAGATAAAAGAAAAAGAGATATATGTTGACAGGGATCTGGCAGTTAAGAATACTGTAGATAAAGCCAGAGAATCAGTGCTTAAAGAAATTGATAAAGATACAAAAATTGATAAGGAGATAATTGATGTATATGAAGGGGATCCAGGCAAGATTATCATTAAAGTAGTTTTTGTTGTAAAGCAGGATATCGCGGCAATATACAATCAGGGGGAAATTTTTTAGTAGGAGATTATCATGGATAATGAGAAGGAAAACAAAGGCATCATAGATTATAAAAGGGTTCTGACTTTCATTTTAAGCTTTATAATTGTATATGCAATAGTAATGACATCTTTCGTAAGCAAGAAATATAATTTGAAAGCCGGAGATATCGCAAAAGTCGATATAAAAGCACAGAGGGATACGATAGATGAAAATGCAACTAA
>JBEHWK010000140.1:0-8327 GCA_040217795.1 Clostridiaceae bacterium | reverse complement strand
ATACATTTTATCACTCCTAAAAAGTGCATAAAATGTGAGAAGTGAAGCTTCCTTGAGAAAGAAACTTCACTTCTTATTTTTTCCATATAATTTCAAATTAATCACTAGCTCTCGCCATCGCTTTTAGCGATTTAGTTCTATTTGAGAATTGCGACTTAACTCCTGACTTATAATATAAGATTTTAAGTTCATTATATATACATGCCGAATCAAAGTTGCAAGGGGTGAGGGGAAAGTTCTGTTCCCAGTTGGGACTGACGTGATTTCCCTGGCGAAAGTGACTAAGTTACTTTTTTCATTGCCTCACTTTGCAATTTTCAAACATGTATAAGCTAAGTTTCAGTAAAGTTTCCCTATAGAATAAAAAAATTATAGAAAATCCCATGAGAAACTCAAAGATTTGATTTTTTTCAAAAAGCGAATCTTTGAGTTTCTTGTATTAATATTTAAATTTGGGAAAAAATATTCTTTGAAGGGAGGCTTACAAATGATGAAATTAAAAAGTAAACTTTTATCAAAAGTATTAATATTTATTATGTTCTTATCTATGTTCTCAATACCTGTATTTGGAGTTGAAGAATCAAAGGGAATAACTGTAGAGGCTGGAAGTGCTTTGTTAATTGAACCAGTTACCGGAAAGGTGCTTTTTGAAAAGAATTCTCATACAAAATTTGCACCTGCTTCTGTAACTAAGATAATGACTATGCTGCTCGCAATGGAGGAAATAGATTCAGGCAGAATAAAACTGACTGATAAAATAACAGCTTCAGAAAATGCAAAAAAAATGGGTGGAAGCACTATGCTTTTAGATACAGGGGAAGTAAGAACTGTTGAAGAGATATTAAAAGGAATTGCCATAGCATCAGGAAATGATGCAGCGGTAGCAATGGCAGAATATCTTTCAGGGACAGAAGATGCTTTTGTAAACAAAATGAATGAAAGGGCACAAGCGTTGGGAATGAAAGATACTACCTTTAAAAATTGTACCGGATTACCCGCTGATGGGCACCTGTCATCTGCCTATGATATATCTGTCATGTCCAGGGAATTATTAAAACATCCTAAGATTTTAAAGTATTCAGGTATATATATGGAGACTATTTCAGAGGGGAGAAAAAGTCCAATTGAATTGGTAAATCACAATAAACTTGTGAGATTTTTCAAAGGGTGTGATGGGCTGAAAACCGGATTTACAGCAGAAGCAAAATATTGTATTTCAGCTACAGCTTGCAGAGATGGTATAAGAATGCTGGCAGTTATTATGGGAGCACCAACTTACAAAATAAGAAACAGAGATGCATCAATGCTTTTAAATTTTGGTTTTTCAAAATTTGAAGGAAAGAAGGCAGTGGATAAGGACGGAGAAATTGCCAGAATTCCTATAAATAAATCTCAGGATAAATTTTTTATTGCAAAAGCAGAGAAAGAACTGGTTCTTGTAATTCCAAGAGGATCAAAAGAAAAAATTGCTCAGAAGCTGGTATTGGATGAAAATAAGAAGTATTATCAAAAAGGAGAGGTCATAGGCGTATGTGAATACTATTTAGGAGAAGATAAGATCGGAGAAGTGAATATATATTCTGACAGAGATGTGAAAAAAGGCAGCTTTTTTGAGAATTTAAAATTCAACCTAAAAAATTTATTTAAAGGCGGCGTATAAATTATTTGTGGTTTAGCATCTGAGAATGCAGTAAACCTTATTTTGATGAATAGAAGATGAAATATAAGGCAAACTATAGATACAGCTATAGAAACTGACAGCTAAATTTATTATATAAGGAGTGATAGATATGGGGTTTCTAAGATGGATTGGCGGCATAGCCGTTGTATTCTGGCTTTTAGGTGTAATATTTAGAATAGGCGGAGTACTCATACATTGGTTGCTTCTTGCTGCTGCTATAGTATTTATAATCGATTTATTTACAGGCAGAAGATCAAGAGATTAGACAAAATTATACTAAATGATATACATGCAGTTTATAAACGGCTATGGTTAATAAACCATAGCCGATTTTTTTATTCTTTAGGAAATTTTATTTTTTGAAATCTGTGGATAACTTAAAGGACATGAGATTATATGAAGTCTAGATGCAGTCCTAAAGAATAAAAAAGAGAATTTGTCGCCTGCCAGATTTTCCTCACATACGTTCGGAAAGGCAGATGCCAGAAAAAAATCGACGGCGCATAGTCGCCTTGGCGATTTTTTTATTGCTTGAAACCATTGATTATCTTCGTGGCTTTATATATATTTATTAGGTATGTAATTTAGTTAATAATAAGGGGACTACAATATAGATGAGAATCAATAAATTGCTTAGTAATTATGGTTATTGTTCAAGAGTAGAAACAAACAGGATGATAGAAGAAAACAGGATAATGGTGAACGGAAAACTCTGCAGACCAGGTCAATGGGTTGAAAAAGAAGATGATATTCTGGTTGATGGTGTAGCAATCAAAGAGAAGGGAAAAATCTATATAGCTTTAAATAAGCCTGCAGGTATAATATGCACTTCAGCAAAGGAGGTTGAAAATAACATAATAGATTTTATAAACTATCCGGAATACATATTTCCAGTAGGAAGATTGGATAAGGAATCTGAAGGGTTGATTTTACTTACAAATGATGGAGAGTTGGCAGACATGATACTAAATTCGGATAATGAGCATGAGAAAGAGTATATAGTGACAGTAAATAAGGCATTTGATGATGAGTTTATAAAAAACATGTCAGAAGGAGTTGAGATTCTTGGAGTCAAAACAAGAAAATGCAAGGTATTTAGAGAAAGTGAAGATACATTTCATATAGTGCTCACCCAGGGATTGAACAGACAGATAAGGCGGATGGTGAAAGTCTTTGGGTATAAGGTAATAAGGCTGGAAAGGATAAGAATAATTAATATTGAAGGGTCGGGAATAATGACAGGGAAATGGCGGCATCTAACAAAAGAAGAACTTAAGATTTTAAAAGAGCGCTGCTGATTCATTGAGAATAATTAAAGTATTTTTAAAATCATGTTATTAATGTTATAATAAAGTAGCAAAGAAAAATTATGGAATAAAACAAAATGATTTTCTATATAATACACAGGATAAAGAATATTCTAAAGGATAATGTTTGTTTTTATGTGATATTTGAAAGGTGGTTGTTTTATGAGGAATTTACCTAATGTTGCATACTTTTGCATGGAGTATGCTTTGAATGCTGAGATGAAAAGCTACGCTGGAGGATTAGGAATCCTTGCGGGAGATTATTTAAAGGGAGCAAAGGAATTTAACTATCCTGTAACAGGCATAGGAATAAATTGGAAACAAGGATACTCTGATCAGATTATCGGAAAAGATGGCAAGCCTTACGATGCCTTTCATAATTATAAATATGATTTTTTAAAGGATACAGGAGTCAAAGTAACTGTAAGGATTCGTCAGAGAAACGTAATCTGTAAAGTGTGGCTGGTTGATAAGTACGATAATGCTCCAATTTATTTGCTTGATACAGATCTTCCGGAAAATGAAGACGCATGGATTACAGGACAACTTTATGGCTGGTTTGGAGAGGAAAGAATTGCTCAGGAGATGGTTCTGGGTATAGGTGGTGTCAGAGCTTTAAGAGCACTGGGAATAGAACCGGATGTTTATCATTTTAATGAAGGGCATGCATTATTTGCCGGTATTGAACTTATAAGAGAAAAGATTAATGCAGGACAATCCTTTGAAGAAGCTTTTGAGAATACTAAGAAACAGATTGTTTTTACAACGCATACTCCAATAATACAAGGTAATGAATCACATTATATGGATAGGCTGCTCTATATGGGGGCTGACTGCGGACTTACTATAGAACAATTGCTTAGAATAGGGGGGGCTCCATTTAATATGACAGTTGGTGCCCTTAGGCTCTCAAAAATATCAAACGGGGTAGCTCAGCTTCATAAAGAAACTGCAAATAAGATGTGGAAAGATATTCAGGGAAGATCTCAGATAATAGGAATTACAAATGCAATCCATATTAAAACCTGGGTTGATGAAGGTATGCTGAAGGCTGTGGAATCATACAAAGGAAGCAAAGAAAGCAGAAATAAGCTTTGGGAAAGGCATATGAAAAATAAAAAGGCTTTAATAGATTTTGTGTATGAAAGAAATGGAGTCAAATTGGATGCTGATAAGCTGCTGATAGGTTTTTCAAGAAGGGCTGCCCCTTATAAAAGAAGTAATCTGATATTTTCAGATCCCCAAAAAATTGATCCTTTATTGAAATCAGGCAAGCTGCAAATAGTTTTTTCAGGAAAAGCACATCCTTTAGATAATGGTGGTAAAGAAATTGTTGAGAATATTGTGAAAACGTCTAAACAATATCCAGGTTCTGTGGTTTTTTTGGAAAATTATGATATGACCATAGGGGCTATGTTAACAAAGGGATCAGATGTATGGCTGAATAATCCAAGGAGACCTCTTGAAGCAAGCGGAACTTCAGGTATGAAAGCTGCAATGAATGGAGTTCTTAATTGCTCTATTCTTGATGGCTGGTGGCCGGAAGCTTGTGAAGACGGAATTAACGGATGGCAATTTGGAGACGGATTTGAAAGCGAAGATTATGAAAAACTTGATGAGCATGATAAAGATGCGTTATATAAAGTATTATTAGATAAGGTGATTCCAACTTATTATGAAAATCGTAATAAATGGATTGATATGATGGCTGCAAGTATAAACAGTACTAAAGGATTTTTCTCAGTAAAAAGGATGCTGGAAGAATACTTCCAATTAATGTATATGGCATAGGGTTCCTTTACAGTAACTTAACTTATACTTGTTCGAAAATTGCAAAGTGAGGCAATGAAAAAGTTCCGCTGGTGGTAACTTTGTTTCGGGCATGTATAAGATAATAGTTGTAGTTGGAACCCTATAGAAGAAAAGGGGAACTTAATACAGTAAGGTGCTCCTTTTCTTATTTGGTGGTTTTTCGCCTGAAGTTTTTTATAGTATTCTTTTGTAACTCGCCTATTAACTCATCCTCAACTAATTCCATATTTGTTTTCCCTAAGTAACCAAACTCTATTTGGTTGGTTCTTATAAATTTCATAGATCTGTAATAAGTAGCATGGTTCATAAACCCGGTATAAAAAAATATATAGTCATAATCAGCTAAAATATTTGTATCAAAATTTTCATTAAATCCGTTTAAAGTTCTGAGTTCAGGATATTTAATTCTCAATTTTCTCCTCCACTCCTTAGTTCCTCCTATTATAACAACCTTTTTTCCAATTAAATAATCTGAAAGGTTTTTTTCTGAATCTGAGGGAGTATAGTCATCCGCTTTTTTAAATATATATTCTCTTAAAATATCTAATTCTTTTCTATAATTTTTTTCTTCAGATAATTGATTTTCAAGATTTTTAATTGTGTTTTTCAGTTCTTCAATTTCCGAATTATGGTTTCGAAGTATATCATTTATCTGATAATTCATAGTATAGTTAAATTTTGAGTTTTTTTCCTTAAGCGTTGTAAGTTCATTCAATAAGCTTTGGTTTTCCATTTCAGAGACATTTAATTTCTTCTCTAAAGAGTCTATTTTCCATTGTAAAGCATCTTCATTGTTTTCAAAGTAAAGGCTTCTTGAATGCTTATAATCTTTGATCAGAAGTTTCAAGAATATACCGTCAATAACTGTCTGGAGCAATTCTTTTGAATCTGAAGGTTCGTTTCCGTTTTTAATATAAGCAAGCAATATTTCATCGATATTTATAAAATTTGCATCCAATAAGAGAGTGTTTATGTTAATTTTATTGATAGTGAATATGTTTTTTAATACTCCTCCAATTTCATGAAAAATGTCAAAATCGCTTATTAAAATATCTTTATAATTTTCAATTTTGCCGTATTTTCTTTTTAATAAAGCTTTAAGTTCTTGAATTTTCACCTTATGTGCATCCAATTCCTTAGATATATCTGCATTTATAGGGTCAAAAAATTCAAATGCCTTTACATCATTGATGATGGATACGAAGAAACCCTGATCAACCAAATCTGAAGAACGATATACACCAAAATAGAAATATACTGCAGATTCCAGCCGTGCAACAGATTTCGTGGCAACTTCGTCCATTTTAAGATATCTTAAAGCTAATTCTTTTTTGTCACGCTTTTTTACTGCATTAAAAACATGAGGATAGTATTTTCGGAGCAGTTTAATTATAGTATTTCTTAGATTATAATCAATTTCACCCGCCAACAGGATACCTAATGCTTTTCTGGCATGAATTTCTTGCTCCAGTGTTCCTTCAGACATAATAACATGATCTTTGCAGGAGGAGTTTTTAACTGCATCATAATATATGAATCTGTTTTTATTATACAATTTGTTGATTTCTTTTTTCATTTCATGGTTTCTGGTAATAGCCATGCTTACATTAATTAAGATATAGTTTTTCAGGATATTGGGAGACATGCTCCATTTTTCCCCTATAATTTTAGAAAAACTGTCTAAAGTTAAATTCCCTTTAAATGAGGCTGTGTTCATCGACTCCATAAGAATCTCTCCTTTAAAAAAATATTTTAGAACTGATTTCCAACAATTCTAAATATTTTTTTGTGTAATTTGTTGTAAAACCATACAAAACATTATAAAACATTACATATTAATATTATAATACTTAGTTTCATAGATGACAATAATTTATAAATGTAATGTGTTGCTGCTTAGGTTTCATATAAGGAAGCTTTCAGAAACACAATGTTTTAGAGTTTTTCACTCATATAAAAGTTATCAATTGCAGTAGGAACCCTATACTTATGCATTGAATAATCATAATATATAATAGAAAAAATTTAGAAGGACTGAAATATATGTATCCACAAGAGTATAACGGAACATTATTTAATTATTATACAGAAGGACCTAATAGCCTCCTTACGGTTTATGGAAAAGGAACAGTGACAGTCAGGCCAGACCAAGCAGAAATACTAATAGGGGTTATAACGGAAGGGCAACAATTGCAAAATACACAGGCAGAAAATGCTAAAATAGCTCAACAGATTATTGAAAGCATTAAAAGGGTTGGATTAGAAGAAAAAGATATTAAAACTCAGGATTATAGCATTTCTATAAAGTATGATTATATTGATGGCAAACAAGTCTTCAAAGGTTATGAAGTAAGAAATATCTTTAAGGTTTCAATTCGTGATATAAGAATTGCAGGCTTAGTTATTGATACAGCAGTGAAAAATGGAGCAAACTTTGTGGGGAATATCAATTTTGTTGTTTCGGAGACATCCGGATACTACCTGCAAGCATTGAGAAAAGCTGTTGAAGATGCACAGAGTAAGGCTATGGCAATAGGAAACAAGTTAAACATCAGAATAGATTTAATACCTGTTAAAATAGTTGAGCAGGAAACAGCAATCGGTCCCATTTTTGCAGCAAAGATCATTAAAGCAGCAGAAGGAGTTACCCCCGTTGAACCAGGCGAAAGTACCATAACAGCATCAATACAAGCTATATTTAAATATATATAGGGTTCCAACTGCAACTATTAACTTATACATGCAGCAATCAAAGCTGCAAGGCAGCTTTGATTCGTCTCACTTTGTAACTTCAAGCAAATTAAAATTAAGTCATCTATCAATGAAAAACTAAATTGTTTATCCATTTTTTTGAGGCAATTCTAGGCAGCCCAACAATCAATTTAGATATTTCCTCCATAAAAACAAAAATATATACCTTCTGGATAGGCATGTGAAAGTACAATCCAGTAAGAGCCACCAAAGGAACTCCAATCAGCCACATTCCTCCGATGTCGAGAAAAAGGCAGTATTTTGTGTCTCCTCCACTCCTTAGAATACCGATAATATTTGTGTAGTTAAATGCCTTTACCCATAAAAACAATGAAAGTATAATAAGCATATCCCTTGAATAAGTGTGAACTTCTGAGGATATGTTATAAGCCGATAATATTGTTGGAGATATCAGATAAAGAACTATCCCCGTTAATATTCCTATCATGGGGTTCAATATTATAAACCTTTTAGCATATAAAAAAGCTTCCTGCTCATTCTTTTCACCTATCTTATTGCCTATCATTATGGCAGCAGCATTTCCAAAGCCAAAGAAAACAACCATGGCAAGCCTGTCTATGGTGCCTACAATGTTTGTTGCAGCTATGACTGACGTGCCCATATGAGCATAAATAGCTGCATATACTGTGACTCCCAAAGCCCAAAAACTCTCGTTGAGAATAACAGGCATGGTATCCATTCCTTTGTTACCGGATCCGTGTGGCCCAGCGCGCTGCGCAGTGCGCCGTAGCGGCCGATGGCCTGGCCGAACTGGT
>JBEHWK010000139.1:0-8372 GCA_040217795.1 Clostridiaceae bacterium | reverse complement strand
TCATAACCACGAAACTTATAGGCTTCCAATATCAACTCAAAATCAGTTCTATCCTGTTCTTCGTTTTTGCTTCTTATGCCAGATGAGTGAAGCCAGTTATAGTAACCGCTTCGTGACACGCCCGCCATTCCACACAACCAGCTTATATTTAATTCATTATTATCACGTTGTGTCATTTCTTGGATGAGTTTGAATTTTTCTTTTGGCGTTGCTTCTGTTTTTCCTTCCATTCGGCTTTTTTGTCTAGAAATTCGATTTTTTTTAAAAACTCATTTTCCTGCTCTAGATATTTAATCCGGTGTTCAAGTCTGCTAATTCGTTCAGCTTCAGTTAAATCCTTTGTAATCTGGCGACCAGAATTACCTTTTCTAGTGTCTTCAAAACCAGCTACCCGGTTCTCAAATTTTTTAATCCTTGCAACAATACCATCTCTGCGTTGTTTCCCTAATACACGAGGATTAATACCGCATTCCGTCAATATTTGAGATGGCGTTTTTCCTGCCCGGTATTCATTTGCAAAAAGTTCCCTAAAATCAGTTGTATAAGTTATTGATTTATCACTAACCTTTTTAATATAGGGATTTTTTCGTAATTCTTCTTGTTGTTCTTCTGTAAAGTAATTAATTCCCATAAATCCCCCTCCAATTATACTGAAATAAATTGTAACAAAAAAAGACCCTATAGAATAGAGTCAGTAAAAAAATTAAGCTTTATTAGCTTTTTTTTCTTACTGTCCATTCTATAGGGTCCATTTTAGCGGGATGGAGCACTTTTTTCTTTTGTTTCAATTAATATAAGAATAAGTATTTACGAATTCAAATAGTTTTTGAGGTTATAACCCTAAAAACTATTTGAATAATTATTATTATAAGGTTTATAATAATAAAAGGTGGTGATTTTATGATTAAAAGAGAATTATATTTAGAACAGATAAAAGAGTTTATAGATAAACCATTCATAAAGGTGCTCACTGGAATAAGGAGAAGCGGAAAATCTGCCATTCTCATGATGCTGAGGGATGAATTAATAGAACGGGGAATTGATGAGAACAATATTATTTATATAAACTTTGAAAGTATGGAGTATTGTGATATTGATGAGGCTAAAAAGCTTTATCAGTTTATTAAGAAAAATATCAGGAATGAAAAAAAATACTATATTCTTCTCGATGAAATTCAGGAAGTAAGTAATTGGGAGAAAGCAATTAATTCATTTTTAGTTGATTTTGAAGCAGATATTTATCTGACAGGTTCAAATTCCAGATTGTTGTCATCTGAACTTGCGACCTATATTGCAGGAAGATATGTTGAGTTTCATATAAATACATTGTCTTTTAAGGAATATTTAAAATTTAAAGAAATAAGAACAAAAAACAAGGAACTGGACATTCATAAAGAAATCAGGGAATTCATACGTTATGGCGGCTTTCCCGCAATCCATATTAATGAATATAGTTATGATACTGCTTATATGATTATAAGCGACATTTACTCCTCAGCTATTTTGCGTGACACAGTTCAGCGGCATAGTATTAGAAATATAGAACTGCTTGAGAGAATAGTCAAATACGTTTTTGATAATTTGGGAAATATTTTTTCAGCGAAAAATGTAGCTGATTATTTTAAGAGTCAGCACAGGAAAGTTGATCTTAATACTGTGTATAATTATCTGAATGCATTGGAAAGCGCTTTTATAATTCAGAGGGTTCAAAGATATGATATAAAGGGGAAAGAAATATTAAAGACAAATGAGAAATATTTTATTGCCGACCAGTCCTTGAAGTATTCCGTTATGGGTTATAAAGACAGGGATATTTCCGGAGTTCTCGAAAATATTGTTATGCTGGAATTAAAAAGAAGAGGGTATAGTGTTTTTGTGGGTAAGTTGGACAATAAGGAAATAGACTTTATTGCTGAAAAAAAAGAGCAGAAAGTTTATGTACAGGTTTCTTATCTATTGGGAGATTCTAAGGAAACAATAGACAGGGAATTCAATCCCTTACTGGAAGTAAGAGATCATTATCCTAAATATGTTGTAACTATGGATGAGTTTTGGAGTGACAATATTCAGGGGATAAAGCACAAGAATCTTGCAGATTTCCTCCTGATGGATGAGTATTGATGCTGGCGGAATAATTCAACTGAAGAGTATCTGTTTAGCTGGCAGGTTCTCTTTCCCCTTTTTCAAAAGAAGTTTATGGAAACAGTGAAGAAATTGCAAAACAAAGCTTGAAAATATGACAAGATTCGAGTGATACCGAATACAATTTTCCATTTTGTCTTTCAATATGCAGTAATTCCTGCAAAAAAATTAAATAATGACTTGACGAATTATATTTTATTAAAGTACAATCATCATGGTAATGCAACGGCGCACTTATTATATATACGTCGTTGTGTTTTTTTTTATACAAAATTATTACTAAATATTGTGAAGTATATAAAAATATTGAATTAATATTTTTATGTTTTCCACGCTAAACTAAGATCGGGAGGCTATTTAATTATGAAAAGAAAAATTTCGTTGCTTTTGGTGCTGGCTTTGACTGCTTCAGTTACGCTGGCAGGCTGTAACTCTAAGTCCAACTCAAAAGCAAATGCGGACAGCGACGTTATAAAAATCGGAGTGTTCGAACCAATGACAGGAGCTAATGCAGCAGGAGGAGAACTTGAAGCGGAAGGAGCCAGGCTTGCAAATAAAATTTATCCAACAGTTCTCGGCAAAAAGGTAGAGTTAGTGTTTGCTGATAACAAATCTGATAAAGTAGAAGCGGCAAATGCAGCTGCAAATTTAATAGAGCAAGAGCATGTTAATGCTATTATAGGAAGTTATGGCAGTGGACTATCCATGGCAGCAGGTGATATTGTACAAGAAGCTAAGGTTCCAGCTGTAGGTGTTACATGCACAAATCCTTTAGTAACTGCGGGAAATGATTATTATTTTAGAGTTTGCTTTATAGACCCTTTCCAGGGAACTGTTATGGCAAAATATGCAGCTAATAAATTAAAAGCTAAAAAAGTGGCAATTCTTCAGGAAGTGTCAAGCGATTATTCAGTTGGTATATGTAAATTCTTTATGGATGAGTTTAAAAAGCTTACAGGAGATAATGATGCAATTATAGCTAAAGCAAATTACACCACTGGAGATCAGGATTTTACTGCGCAGCTTACAAATATAAAGAGCAGCAATCCAGATGTAATATTTGCCCCGGGTAACTTTACAGAAGGTGCTATGATAATTAAGCAGGCAAGACAACTTGGTATCACAGCCCCTGTAATTGGAGGAGATACCTGGGAAACACCGGAATTTATAGATATAGGTAAAGAAGATGTAGAGGGAACAGTATTTTCAACTTTCTTTGCAAGTGAAACACCTATAACATCAGAATCTAAGATTTTCCTTGATGAGTATAGAAAAGAATACAGCAAGGAACCATCAGCAGCTACAGCATTAGGCTATGATGCGTATATATTAATTTTAGATGCTATAAAGAGAGCTGACTCTGCTGATCCGGTTAAGATCAGAGATGAAATTGCGAAAACTAAGAATTTCCCTGGTGCAGCCGGAGTAATCACAATAGATGAAAATAATAATGCAGTAAAAGATGCAGTTTTAAAAGTAGTCAAGGATGGTAAGTTTACTTATCTTGATACTATAAAACCTGAATAAAATTAAATTAGGGGTGAAAATATGACTTTAAGTACATTTATGCAAAACTTGGCAAATGGAATTTCCCTGGGAAGTTTATATGCACTTATAGCTATAGGTTATACTATGGTTTACGGAATATTAAAGCTTATAAACTTTGCTCATGGAGATATATTTATGATGGCTGCTTACTTCGCATTTTTCGGAGTAGCTACATTTGGACTTCCCTGGTACTTTGCTTTTATAATAGCTATAGTTATAACAGCACTGCTTGGAATGGGTATTGAATTTACGGCTTACAGGCCCCTTAGAAATTCACCAAAGATTTCTGTTTTAATTTCTGCTATTGGTGTATCATTCTTACTTGAAAATTTAGCAGTTGTTTTATTTGGAGGAAGACCTAAAGCATTTCCTGATGTGAAGCTATTTACAAATGTAGTTGTTATAGGCGGTGTTTCTATTCAAAATCTTACTTTTATAATACCGATTGTTACTATAATATTATTATTTGTTTTATTACATCTGGTTAACAATACAAATGTAGGTATGGCAATGAGAGCAGCATCTAAGGATGTTGAGACAGCAAGGCTTATGGGTATAAACGTAAATAGAATAATCTCATTTACTTTTGCTATTGGTTCAGGACTTGCTGCTATAGGATCTATGATGTGGTGTGTAAAATATCCGCAAATAGTTGCCCTTATGGGAATGATGCCGGGGTTAAAATGCTTTATAGCTGCAGTTATAGGCGGTATTGGAGATATCAAAGGAGCAGTTATTGGAGGTTTTCTCCTTGGATTGGCTGAAATTATGTTAATTGGGTTCTTCCCTGGATTAACTGGTTATAGAGATGCTTTAGCATTTATACTGTTAATCGTAATATTGCTATTTAAGCCTACAGGAATAATGGGCAAAAATTTAACAGAGAAGGTGTAAAAATGAACAATAAAAATAAATTTTTAAATATAGCTCTTATTGCAATTGTATTTTTACTCTTATTTGTTGCAAATAAAAGCTTGGACTCTTATAAAATCAGAATTTTAAATTTATGTGCAATATATACAGTTCTTGGACTTAGTTTAAATTTAATCAATGGATTTACCGGTTTATTTTCACTGGGACATGCAGGATTTATAGCAGTAGGAGCTTATACAACTGCACTGCTGACCATGTCTGAAAAAGTTAAAAATCAAAATTTCTTTATGGAACCATTAATGGCACCATTTAATCATTTATCAGTACCTTTTATTGCAGCATTAATTATAGCGGGACTTTTATCAGCATTTATAGCATTATTAATAGGTGCGCCTGCATTAAGGCTTAAAGGAGATTATTTAGCTATCGTTACTTTAGGTTTTGCAGAAATTATAAGAATAGTTATTACTAATATGCAAAGTTTAACTAACGGAGCTTTAGGACTTCGTGGTATTCCTCGTACGACAAATTTATATTGGAGTTTTGGAATAGCAATAGCAACTATAATAATCTTATTGTCACTTATCAACAGTTCTTATGGAAGAGCTTTAAAAGCTATCAGAGAAGACGAAATTGCAGCAGAAAGTATGGGGATAAGCTTATTTAAACATAAGGCTATAGGTTTTGCTATAGGTGCTTTCTTTGCCGGTGTAGGTGGAGGATTACTAGGAAACTTAATAGGAACAATTGACCCAAATATGTTTAAATTCAGTCTTACATTTAATATACTTCTTATAATAGTAATCGGAGGTATGGGAAGTGTCACTGGAACAGTTATTTCTTCTTTTATCGTAACAATACTTGGAGAGGTATTAAGATTCTTAGATATGGAAAAGCAGTTTGATTTGGGAATCTTTAGTTTTACAGGAATACCAGGACTTAGAATGGTTATTTTCTCAATATTACTTATGGTAATAGTATTGTTCTTCAGACATGGAATAATGGGAACAAAAGAATTTTCATGGAAATCAATATTTAAGTATTCAGATAGAAACCCTCTAGAAGAAGGAGGAAACAAATAATGGCATTACTAAGTGTAAAAAATGCAACTATGCAGTTTGGAGGTCTTACTGCAGTCAGCGATTTTAACCTTGAAATCAATGAAGGTGAAATAGTTTCACTAATCGGACCAAATGGAGCAGGTAAGACTACAGCTTTTAATATGATTACAAATGTTTATACGCCTACTAAAGGAAAAGTGATTTTTGATGGTACAGATATTACCGGAATGAGGCAGGATAAAATAACTCAAACTGGTATAGCAAGAACTTTCCAAAATATAAGGCTTTTTAAAGATTTAAGTGTACTTGATAATGTATTAATTGCAAATCATGTTCATATAAAATCAAATTTCATTGAAGCAATGTTAAAGCTGCCTAAGTATAGAAAAGAAGAAAAAGAAATGGTTAAGAAATCTCTTGATTTACTGGCGGAAATAGGTCTTGAAGATTTAAAAGATGAAAAGGCAAGTTCGCTTCCCTATGGTAAGCAAAGAAAGCTGGAAATAGCAAGAGCACTTGCAACTAATCCTAAACTGCTTCTTCTTGATGAACCGGCTGCAGGTATGAATCCCACAGAAACAGATGAACTTACAGCTTTCGTTAAAGAAATTAAAGAAAAATTCAATTTATCTATTTTCATGATAGAACATCACATGAACATGGTTATGAGTTTATCAGACAGAATTCAGGTTTTTGAGTATGGAATTACAATAGCTAAAGGTACACCTTCTGAAATACAAAATGACAAGAAGGTTATAGAGGCATATTTGGGGGTATCTGAAGATGATTAAAATTAATGATTTAGTAGTAGCTTATGGTGGTATAGAAGCACTGAAAGGTATAAGTTTAGAAATACCAAGTGGTAAGATAGTAACTTTAGTAGGAGCTAATGGTGCAGGTAAGAGTACTACATTAAAATCTATAGTAGGCCTTGTTAAACCCAAAAGCGGAAGTATAGATTATGAGGGCACAGATTTAACGAAAATCAATACTGAACTTATGGTTCAAAAAGGAATAGCTTTGGTTCCGGAAGGAAGAAAAGTTTTTGCTGACCTTACAGTATTAGAAAATTTAAAAATAGGTGCTTATACAAGAAAAGATACTAAAGGAATTGAAGAAGATCTAGAAAAAGTATATTCACTGTTCCCAAGATTAAGAGAAAGAACCTGGCAATTATCAGGTACACTTTCAGGAGGAGAGCAGCAAATGCTTGCCATAGGAAGAGCTCTTATGTCCAGACCAAAATTAATAATGATGGATGAACCTTCATTAGGACTTGCTCCAATAATTGTTAAAGAATTATTTGGAATAATTCAGAAAATTAATCAGGAAGGTATGACTGTTCTTTTAATAGAACAAAATGCAAATGCAGCATTAAAAATAGCTGATATGGGTTATATTATGGAAACAGGAAAAATCACATTATCAGGTTCAGGTAAAGAATTGTTAGCTAATGATGAAATTAAAAAAGCATACCTTGGTGAAGCTCTATAAAATGAATTCATTAATATAGTTATTCTAGAAAATATTCTTAGGAATCATAAATTCCAGGGATATTTTCTAGATTTTATTTTTGCTATATAAGATTAAAAATCATTAAATAAAGTCCATAAGAAAGGAGTAGTGGCAAAATGAAAAGAGTAGGAGTTTTTGATGTTTTAGGACCTATTATGATAGGACCATCAAGTTCACATACAGCAGGGGCAGCCAGGCTTGGGAAAATTGCAAGGAGTATTGCTGGCGAGGATATAGCTGAGGTTACATTTTTGCTGCATGGTTCATTTGCAAAAACATATAAAGGGCATGGAACAGACAGGGCATTGGTTGCAGGAATTCTGGGAATGGAACCAAGTGATGAGAGACTTAGAAGTTCCATGCAGATAGCAAAAGAAAAGAAAATCAAATTTTTGTTTAAAGAAGCTGATTTGGGTGATGTTCATCCTAATACGGTAAAGTTTGTTATGAGGACTGTAAATGATAAATATTGTGAGGTCATGGGTTCATCTATTGGTGGTGGAAATATTAATATTATAGAAGTTAATGATAATGAAGTGGATTTTTCAGGAACATATGAAACTTTGATAGTAACCCATAAAGATGAACCAGGAGTTATTCACAGTGTAACTCATGCACTTTATAGTGAAAACATAAATATAGCTTTTATGAAAGTTTTCAGACACGATAAGGGTCAGGAGGCTACTATGATTTTTGAAATGGACAATAAGTTGAGTGATGAATTAATAAAAAAGATTAAGGATATAGAATTAGTTCATAATGTAATCTCAATAAGCCCTGCAGTTGCTGGTTAAGGAAGGGGGAATAATTATTTATGATGGCAAGAAACGGAGAAGAATTATTAAAGATATGTGAGAAGTACAATATCTCATTAAGTGAATATGCTATAAGATGCGAAGAAGAGGAAAGCGGAGCAACAAGAGATGAAGTAATAGAAAAGATGAGAAAAAATCTGAAAGTTATGATTTCGGCAGCTAATGCAGGAATGGAAAAGGAAGTTTATTCAGTCAGCGGACTAATTGGCGGAGATGGTTTCAGGCTTAATAAGTATTTAAAGAAAGGCAAAACCCTTACAGGCAATACAACTAATCTTGCTATGGCTATGGCGCTTTCTTCATCAGAAGTTAATGCTTCTATGGGAAAAATAGTTGCATGTCCAACAGCAGGTTCATGTGGTATATTGCCGGCTGTAATTTTATCTGCCGGTAAACAGCTTGAATTAGATGAAGAAGA
>JBEHWK010000138.1:0-8388 GCA_040217795.1 Clostridiaceae bacterium | reverse complement strand
AAGTTGGATATTCTATCATTAGGAGAAATTTTATGGAGGCTAAGGATGCAGGATAGAAATCCTAACAGTCTTTTTGGCTTAGATATTAATGAATATACACAAGGAGTAAATTTTCAGGTTTTAGCCAGCAACGTCAGTTTTCTATACTTAAGAGCATCAGGTTCTTCAACAGGAAGGTTCAGGGAAGATTTAAAATTTGTTCAATATGCACAAGGAGCAAGAAATTATGGAATCCCGGTAGGGGCATACCATTATGGTGTTCCATCATATGATTATCCCACTGCTGACAGCCAATGCGATGATTTTATCCGGGTTCTTCAGAAGGGATTTGGCGAAGGGGATTATGGAGATTGCTTTCCGGTTCTGGATGTTGAGAGCCCATTAGACAAGTCAATTTCAACAACTGGACTTATAAATTGGATAGACAGGTTCAGAAAGAGATTTGAGAGAAAAACCAACAGAAGACTTATGCTTTATACAGGAACATTTTTTATAGAAATGTATAATGATTTTTACGTTCCGGGAAGGGGGTTTCCGTTGAAGGATATGCCTTTATGGATAGCAATGTACAGAGAAATTGCTGCTAACCCGCAAGTTCCGGCAAATATGGGAGGCTGGACCAGATGGAGGATATGGCAGTTTACTCAGGAAGGAACAACAAAAGGAGTTCTTCCTCCAAATGATTTAAACTGGGGTCCCGACAATATTGCCTATCTGATACCCCCGGCTATAGTTCAAGGACTCACCGCAACCATGGATAGAAATAATATTAATGTTTCATGGACAGCTAATACTGAACCGGATTTAAATGGCTACAATATTTTTGTCAACGGAGAATACTATACCACTGTGGATAAAAATAAGACAGAAGTTGTAATCCCAAGGGCGAAATTAAAGATTCCTGCCAATGAACCTATTGAGATTTCAATGCATGCTTTTGATTTAGACAGGGAAATTTCCAAGAGAAGGAGCAGGGTCACTGTAGCACCCAAAAGCAGAGATTCAACAGACGAGGAATTTAAGGGATATTTTGATGGCGAGAATTTATTTTTCACTTAATGAAAAGGAATTGTATAAAAAGTGGGTGCATTAATGACATCCACTTTTCCAATTACTTAGGTGTTTTCCGTTAAGTTTCAGGTGGTTTGATATGCATTTCAATATCAAAAATATGTATAAATAATGGTTGTTATGTTCTTTTTTGTTTTAATAAATTAGTTTATCGGTAATTGAATATGTAGTATAATTAGATTCATGTACAGAGAGGAGAAAAGAATGGAGAAAAAGTTTAAAGGCATCATAAAAACAAATAAAAAAATATTTATTTCAGTGCTTGCAATATTAGTCGTTGTAGTTTCAGGATCTGCAGTTTATGCAACAGCAACAAGCGACAAAATTAACAAATGGAATGATAAAGCGTATCCGGGTGTTAAAGTTGATGATATAGATGTATCCGGAAAAACAAAAGATCAGGTTATACAGCTTCTTAAAGAGAGCATTGTTCAGAATATATGTACAAAAAAAATTAATGTGGAAGTAAAAGGTACTAAGTATTCAATATCATACTCAGGGCTTTCCCCAGTGTATAATATTGAGGAAACAGCATCAGCTGCAGTGGCAGTTGGAAAGGAATCAAGCTTTTTTGAAAAGAAAGCATGGCTTGACGGTAATAATGCTCAAAGCATACCATTAAATTTCAATTACGACACTACAAAATTAGAGTCTTTTAAAAATGAGATTTTAAGCTCAGTAAATAAGCCTGCGCAAAATGCCTCAATTAAAATAACTGTAGGAAATATAGCAATTACGCCAGAACAGGATGGAGAAAAGCTAAATGTCCAGGAACTGGAAACTAAGCTTAAGGAAGGTATTAATGGTAAAGTTGGACAAGATACCGAGATAGTTATGAATGTTGAAGTGGATAAACCTACCATAACTAAGGAAGCTCTTTCTAAGATAACAGGAATAATGTCTTCGTTCCAAACCAGCTATGCTACATCCAATGCTTCCAGGACAGCTAATGTTGAATTGGCCGCAAAGTATATTAACGGCAAGATATTAATGCCTGGAGAAGTTTTCAGTTACAATGAAGCTGTCGGTGAAAGAACATATGCCAGAGGTTTCAGAGATGCGGCCATTTTTGTAGGAGATAAGGTTGAGTCAGGGCTTGGCGGGGGAATATGCCAGGTATCTACAACTTTATATAGAGCTGCAATGGCTGCAAACTTAAGATCAGTTGAGAGAACTAACCATTCAATGCCAACAAGCTATGCCAAGCCAGGATTGGATGCAACAGTGGTTTGGGGAGCCATAGATTATAAATTTAAAAATACATACAGCTTTCCTGTATACATAGAGGCTGTAACTGCAAATAGGAATGTAATAGTAAATATATATGGAAATTCCGCAGCAATGGAGGGCAAGACTTATCAACTGGTGGCTGAAACTATAGAGACAATTCAGCCGATTGTAACTACTGTTGATGATGCCACTTTACCACAAGGACAGACTCAACTGGAGAAGTCCCCTGTAGTTGGTTATAAGGTAAGAAGCTACCAGGTGACTTACCAGAATGGTGTTGAAATAAACAGGGAAGTAGTAGCAACCGACACCTATAATAAGGTGGATGGTGTAGTGAAGAGGGGAACAAAACAGGAAACACCGGTTCAAACAACACCAGAGGTTCCTGCTGCTCCTGCAGTAACTGAAGCAGCACAAACAACACAAACACCACAAACACCACAAACACCACAGACACCACAAACACCACAACAATGATATAAGGTTATAGATAGAAATACAGGGTTCCAACCTCAACTAAAAACTTATGCATGCTGCTTCTTCTTTCAATTCCCGAAGAATTCAACATGCATAGTTAAGTTTCGGTAAAGGAGCCCTATTTCTGTACCCTTTTTTATCGTATAGGAAATTATAAAATATCACTAGGCAGAGGAGTGAGAGAATGAGGTATAAGCTGGTATGTGTAGATATGGACGGAACTTTGCTCAACAGCAGAAAAAGGATAAGCAGTGAAACAAGGAAAAGCATTATGGAGGCTGCCAGACAGGGAGTTATTGTGGCTATTTCTACCGGAAGGATATACAATAATGCAGCTTTTTATTCAAAGAATATCAATCTGAAATCTCCTGTTATCGCAGCAAACGGGGCAATAATAACAGGAAAGGACAGCAGGGAAATTTTTAAAGGGGTTATCGGGCATGAAACGTCTGTAAGAATACTTAATATTTTAGAAAAGTATGACATGACTCCACACTTCCATACAAGAGATTCAGTTTTTTGCGGAAGCAGTATAAATAGTTTTGCCAGCCGCTTATTCATGACAAGGGGAGTGCCTGATGAATACAAAATTCGCATACACAGCATAAGTGGAGAAAGTAAATGGGACAGGATTCTTAAGGAAAAGGAAGCAGATATACTTAAATGTATAACTTTCAGTAAAAGTCAGAGTAAAATAAAAAAGGTAAAGGAAGAACTCCAGAGGATAAAGGAGATTCAAGTTACAAGTTCCAATGCTTTTAATATTGAAATAAACGCTTCAGGTATTTCTAAAGGGAATGGGGCAAGAATTCTCAGTGAATATCTTGGAATAGAAAGGGAAGAGGTAATGTGTATAGGAGATAGTGAAAATGACTTATCTATGATAGAATTTGCAGGGCTTGGTGTGGCCATGGGAAATGCTGCAGAAAGAGTAAAAGAAAAAGCTGATTTCGTTACAGTAAGCAATAATAATAACGGAGTCGGATATGCAATCAATAAATTTATTTTAGAATGTATATAGAGATGGATTTTGACTATTGACTTTTTATGGTGTAATATTGTTAAAGGTATTTTATTCTTTAGGAAATTATATTTTTTCAAATCTGTGGATAACTTAAAGGGTATATGATTATATGAAGTCTAAACTCAGTTCCTAAAGAATAAAAAAAGAGAATTTGTCGCCTGCCAGATTTTCCTCACATACGTTCGGAAAGGCAGATGCGAGAAAAAAATCGACGGCGCATAGTCGCCTTGGCGATTTTTTTATTAACCGTATACTAATAAATTTGGAGGTTAACAACAGATGAATCTTAATATAGTGCTGTATCAGCCAGAAATCCCTCAAAACACCGGAAATATAGCAAGAACCTGTGTTTTGACAAATTCAAAACTGCATTTAATCAAACCCCTTGGTTTTAAGATAGATGAAAAAAGTGTAAGAAGGGCAGGTTTGGATTACTGGAAAGATTTAGACATGGAAATTCATGAAAGCTTTGAAGACTTTATTGAAAAGTACCAGGGAGAAAGGATATTTTTATCATCCACCCATGCTGAGAAATTCTATAATGAGATAGAATTCGAGAAGGGAGATTTCATAATGTTTGGAAGAGAATCTTCAGGGGTGCCGGAAGAAGTTCATAACAAGCTTGCAGGTATGAGGATACCAATGATTGAAACTTCAACCAGAAGTCTGAATATATCTAATACTGTTTCAATTGTTGCATATGAAGCCTTGAGACAAATGGGTTTTCCAAATATGAAGTAAGAAAGGGAAAAGTATGACAAGAATAAAGATAATTACTGATTCCACAGCTGACTTGCCTGAAGAATTGCTTAAAAAGCACAATATTGAATCACTGCCGCTGCATATTAACTTCGGAGAAGAAAGTTATCTTGATGGTCTTGAAATAGATACAGAAATACTGTTCAGAAAAGTTAAGGAGGGAAGTGTGTTTCCTACCACTTCCCAGGTGACTCCGGAAAGTTTTTATCATGCTTACAAGAAGTATTTGAATGAAGGATACACTATAATCTCAGTCCATTTATCATCAAAGCTTAGCGGAACTGTTCAATCTGCGTTCCTGGCTAAAAACATGCTCGAAAGTGATGATATTTATATCATAGATTCAGAAAATGTCACAGGGGGCTTGGGGATGCTGGTGCTGAAAGCTTCAGCAATGGCTGAAAGGGGCGCTGAAGCTGAGGATATTGTGAAGGAAATTGAGAGAACAAAACATTTGATAAAAAGCTCACTGGTTTTTGAATCTCTTGAACATCTGGTTAAGGGAGGAAGGCTGTCAAGGGCTGCAGGAATAGCGGCAGTTGTTCTTGGCATTCGGCTTATCCTGGAGATTAAGGATGGAGAATTAATTGTCAGAAGTAAAGTAAGGGGAGCGAAAAAAGTTGTCAAGGAAGTTATCAGTGAATTGGAAAAGGGAATCAATAAGGAAGAAACAGTGCTTCTTGTAAATTGCTTCGGAGATGAAATTTACTTACCATTGAAAGAATACCTGGATGAAAAGGGGATAAATTATATTGAAGCCCAGGTGGGATGTACAGTAGGCGTACATGCAGGTCCGGGGGTGGCAGCAATATTCTATGTTGCTGAAAGCGACGGTTGATTGTGACAAAATAATTATGCATAATTAAAAAAGCGGCATAAGTCGCTTTTTTTCGTTGTGATTTTTAAAATCAGAATCACATGTTGTTTTTTTAGGTCGTTAAAGTTAAAATTATATTAGACTAATCTACATTTAAGGGTGAATTACATGAATATGAATTTTAATATGTCACTGACTCAGGAACAGAAACTTATAATGACACAGCAGATGCAGCTGTCAGTGAAGCTTCTGCAAATGTCATCCGGTGAATTGCTGGAGTATATCAATAAGGAATATGCAGAGAATCCTGTAATTGATGCAAATTATGAAAAGGATTTAGAGGAAGTAAAATCACAGGACAGATACGATTACAAAGAGATGATAAAGTATCTGGAATTTGATAACTATGGAAATCAGAGTTATGGCAGCTATGATCAGGAAGATGAGGTATCTCCATTTACTTTTATTTCTTCAGAAAAAACCCTTAAAGATTTTCTTCTGGAACAAATTTCTGAATTACCTATAGAAGAATACCAAAGAAGTATATGTATTTACATAATGGAGAGCCTTAATTCCAAAGGCTATTTGGACATAGCTCCGGAGGATATAGCAAAGGAGCTTAACATTACAAATGAAGCTGCATACGATGCGTTAGAGCTGATTCAAAGTCTGGAACCTACAGGAATCGGAGCCAGAAACCTGACAGAATGCCTGGAGATACAGCTTACTAAAAGAGGGTACGGAAACGAGGACCTATATACAATAGTTGAAAATCATCTTCAGGATATAGCAGAGAATAAATATGCTCAAATTGCAAAAGCTCTAAATATTACTCCCCAAAAAGCTCAGGAGTATGGGGATATAATAAAAACTTTGGAACCTAAACCTTCAAGAGGTTTTTACACAGGTGATGAGGTTAAATTTATCATTCCTGATGCAACCATAAGGAAAATTGACGGGGAATATTTTATTCTGATGAATGAAAGTGTATTGCCGAAACTATCTATAAATTCCATGTACAAAGAAATATTGAATAATTCAAAGGACAATTCTGCAAAGGATTATGTAAAGCAAAAGATAAACGGAGCCATGTTTTTAATTAAGAGCATAGAGCAGAGGAAAAGTACCGTGTACAGAGTTTTGGAGAAAATATTGGAGAAGCAGAAGGATTATTTTGATAATGGGGAGAATTATCTTAAGCCCATGACATTAAAGGAAATTTCTGAAGCTTTGGAGTTGCATGAATCTACAGTAAGCAGGGCTATAAGAGATAAATTCATTCTCACAGAAAGGGGAACCATAAAGATTAAAGACTTGTTCACTGCAGGACTTTCAAATGATGCCAGCGGAGAGGACGTTAATGTTCTTAATATTAAAAATAAGATTAAAGAACTAATTGATGCAGAAAACAAGGGGAAACCGTTATCAGACCAGAATATTTGTGATAAACTGAATGAAAAGGGATTTAACATTTCCAGAAGGACTGTAGCAAAATACAGGGAAGAACAGGGCATTAGATCTTCAAGTAAAAGAAAAAGGTTTTAGCGTAAGATGGTGAATAGTGACGATTAAAAGGTAACTTAATAAATTTTTAGAAAAATTTTCACAAAATGTCTTTTAAAAATTAGTATAGTGTTTTATAATAATAGATGTGGGACGTAAAAGTTGCAAGTGGGACATTAATGTGCCAAAGGAGTGTTGACATTGGAGGATATTCTTAGATTGCTGAAAAACATTGTCCCGGAGTTAGTTGAGGACTTGGAAAAGAGATATAACATTCTAAGGACAATATACTATTATCAGCCGATAGGACGCAGGGTTTTAGCAAATAAGCTGACTTTAAGCGAAAGAATAGTAAGAACAGAAGTAAATTTTTTAAAATCACAAAACTTAATTCACATAAGCACTCCGGGAATGAGCGTTACCACCCAGGGAGAAGAAGTAGTTGAAAAGCTGAAGGAGTTTATTCACCAAATTAAGGACCTTGCAGAGATAGAACAAAAATTACGTAAAATCCTTGGCTTAAAGAAAGTAATAATAGTACCTGGAGATATAGAAGAAGATCCGTCAGTGATCATGGAATTAGGTAAAGCTGCGGCTAAGTATGCAAGCCAGGTAATAAAGAGCCATGATATAGTGGCTATTACGGGAGGAAGCACCATTAAAGAGGTGGTTGAACATTTTCCTAAAATGTCAAACATCCGCGATGTGCTGGTTGTTCCTGCAAGAGGAGGCATGGGTAAAAAAGTTGAAACCCAGGCAAATACCTTAGCAGCGAGACTGGCCCAGAAGCTTAATGGGAATTATAAGATGCTTCATGTACCTGAAAACTTAAGCGGAAATGCACTGGATACCCTTTTGAAAGAAAGGGAAATAAAAGAAATAATAGAAAGCATACATAAGTCTAATGTACTTATTTATGGAATAGGAATAGCAGATGAAATGGCTGATAAAAGAGGCCTTTCTGAAGAAGAAAAGCAGAAAGTACGGGACTTAAAGGCAGTAGGAGAAGCTTTTGGATGCTATTTCAACAAAGAAGGTGAAGTGATTTTCGTTTCCAGCGCCATAGGTATAAATATTGATGTGGCAAAGAAAATAGAAACCCATATTGCTGTAGCAGGTGGAAAGAATAAGGTTGAAGCTATTCTGGCCACTGAAAATACAAATCAGTACGGAGTGCTTGTAACTGATGAAGGGGCAGCCACAGGTTTAATAAAATACTTTGAGGGTAATGTATAATTATTACTTTTCATAAGCAAACTTTAGTAGTATATAAATATTTTAAATATTTTATATAATTAATATCTTTTAGGAGGAATTTCAATGGCAAATGTTAAAGTAGCAATTAATGGATTTGGACGTATTGGAAGACTTGCGTTCAGACAAATGTTCGGAGCAGAGGGATATGATGTTGTTGCAATCAACGACTTAACAGATCCTAAAATGTTAGCACACTTATTAAAATATGACTCATCTCAAGGTAGATATGAAGGAACAGTAGAAGCTAAAG
>JBEHWK010000137.1:0-8414 GCA_040217795.1 Clostridiaceae bacterium | reverse complement strand
AGAATTTAAAAAACTTATAAGAAAACAATACAACTACATTAAGAAAATTGCAAAAGAAGGATTTTATTAAAAAAGCAGCTTCACAGGTTTTTGATGTGAAGCTGCTTTTTTACAATACGGTAGGTGTTCCATCACTTACTTATTATTTTAATTTGTCTTTTTATAGGTATTGGAATACCAATTGGTTCAATAATAAATTTTAAATATAAAGAAGAGCATAATTTTCAATGTACAAAGTGTTTTCATATATTTGAAATTTATGAAAATGAATTCAAAAGTTTTAAGACTTTTACCAAATTGTATGTGAAGTGTCCTAAATGCGGAAAGTACTCAACTGTGAAAATTGTGAGAAAAGATAGAGATAATAGTAAGATATAATATGCTTAAAGGATAAGCAAATTATATCTAAAAGTTGGTACAAGCCTGCAATGAATTGCAATTAATTCTATAATAAAAGGGAGTGGCACAATGAGATTTTCAAATCCAATGATAGTCGTTTCGAACATGGAAAAGTCAAAGAGATTCTATTATGAAGTTCTTGGGTTGGAAGTTATTATTGATTTTGGCGCAAATGTGACTTTAACAGGAGGCATAGCTTTGCAGACAAAAGATACCTGGTCAGCTTTTATTAACAAGAATGATAATGAAATTATTTTTGGAGGGAATGCAGCGGAATTATATTTTGAAGAGGATGATTTTGACAGATTTATCGAAAAAATTAATGATATCAAGGGAATCAGCTATGTACACACTGCTATAGAACATTCCTGGGGACAGCGTGTTATTCGGTTTTATGATCCAGACAAACATATCATCGAAGTGGGAGAGAATATAGTTATGGTTGTGAGACGATTCATTAACAGCGGGTTATCTGTTGAAGAAACTTCTGTCAGGATGGATGTTCCGGTTGATTATGTGAAGTCCTGCCTGGAGCAGTAGACTTGAATTTAACGGATCAAGGTTTCAAGCTGCTGCGGCCTTCTGATATAATGTTGCAACTAATACATCTCATATTGATACATAATTAAAGGATTTTTGGATTAATTATTGCAATTAGCACTATAGATAAAGAGCAAGTTGAAAATAGAATGGGAGATAAATTGCCGTTTAAAGGTATATATGTATTTTTGCTATTAACGGGTATTTCTCTTATTGTGGCATGGCTTCCAGACATCATTAAATCTTTAGTATCAGGGCGTTCTTTAGAACTAATTGAGATATACACAACACAAGTAACATATGTTTTAGATATGGGTATAATTTCTCCAACTGCTTTAATTTGTTTATTTGAGTTGAAGAAACGGAGTGGTATAGGGTATATTTTATTGGCATTGTTATTGACAGTATGTACCGTTGTTGGAATAATGCTTCCTATTCAGACAGCATTTCAGATAAAAGCAGGAATTTCTCTTCCGATTGTGGCTATTGTAACAAAGATAGCAACCTTTATAGTTTTAGCATTCTTTGCATTATATTTTAATATAAAGTTTTATAGAAATATAAAATGTTCTTAATGAAATAAGTTATTATTTATGAATTTTGTTAAGATGGAAATTAGAGGAACTCTTTTAAGCGTTCCTTTAAAAATTCTAAAATATCAACATTATTCTTTAACACAGCTTTTAATAAAAATACAATGATAATTTGATAAGGAGGTACAATGGGATTATTTAAGATGATTCAGAAATCCGAAGGGTTTACTTCAGGTAAATGGAAATGAAGTGTACACTGCAATAAATGGATAATAGGTTAAAGAAATAAGTAAAGCTGAAAAATTCTTTTTCCTGTATACCGGAAGACCTGCAGCATCAGTGCCATTCTGGACCTCTATACTCAGAGATACAGCGTTTAAAACTTTATTTACAGCCATATACAGCACCTCCATTTTAAGCATGAAAAAAAACCGCACTTTGATTTCCAGAAATGCGGTGATTGTTTAATTTATATTTATTTTTTGCACGATTAAAATCAAAAACTATCAACAGTATTTTTTAAAACTTCAAAATCTGTCAAATGAATAAAGTGTCCACTATTTGGAGATGTAATATGTTCAGTATTGCTGGATAAATGTAGGTACCTTTTCATAATATCCTGCCATAGGTTTTCTACTTTTTTTGCGGTTTGTTCCCCCATATTCCCATAGTACTTAAGCTCTTCGATATAAAGATCACTTGAATGCGTAATAATTTTTATTGGAATATTACCCATCAAAGAGTTATCTATTGCATTGACTATATCTTCAGTATCCACATCATTATGAGTTGATTCATATTCAGCAAGTGCTGTTTTATAGGTGTTTTTTCTACTTAAAGCTGCTAGAATATATTTTTTAGCAGGTTCAGAAAATTTATAGTAGAAAAATGGAGGTGCTTTTTTCAGTAAAGGCTTTATAGCAAATCCCAAACCCAATGATGTTATAACGAGTCCAATTTTGTATGAAATTGTTTTATCTACTCCACTTTTTTTATATTCCTCATCTGTAAGCTTTTCCTTAAATATATTATCAAATGGCGTAGCAGGATCTAATAAAATAAGCCCCTTAACTTTACCTGCAAATGTGTATGCATACTGTACAGCATATAGTCCGCCTTGAGAATGACCAATAATTGTGAAATCTTTTTCTATGCCAACTAAATTTAACATCTTATCCAACTCCACAGCAATATTCCTAGGCGTTCGTTTAAGTGAAGATAAGGAACTCTCACCATATCCAGCCCTGTCATATAATATCACTTTATAGTCATCACCTAAAGCCTCTGCAATATGCCACCATTCCGCACTACATGAACCTAGGCCCGTATCAATAACCACTGTTTTTTTACCTTCTCCAAAAACTTTATAGGCAATTCTAGCACTACCAATATTGCAATAATCCATTCTCATACCTTCTTTATATTAAAATAAATGTCTAAGCCAAGATTAAGGAAAATTTTCTTATAAACATTAAACCAAATAATACCACTTTTTTCAAGTAAAACATGGAAATGATGGCTTTCATATAAATATAGACTAGCTTCTATTTGCTAATAAAATATTTTAAATTATCCATTTCAGTTACTATTACGCCCCGTAAATTTCACTTGGATTTAAATATCCGCTTGCTATAAGGATCTCATTGATATTATTTCTGTCTACAACTATTGGTGTAAGAAGAATTGAAGGAACATTTATTTTACCATTACTCACATACTTGTCTACAGCTATAGGCTCATTATCAGCTAATTTTATCGCAGTATCTATAGCAACTCGGGATTCCTCCCTGTCATCATTAAATATTGTCATTGATTGAGTCCCTTCAATTATTCTTCGAACAGCAGCTAAGTCAGCATTTTGCCCTGTTACGGTCACCTTACCTGCTAAACCTTGTTCTTTCAATGCTTCAATTGCACCACCTGCTATAGTATCAAGGGGTGCTAATATAGCATCAACATTATTCTTATTTTCAATTAATGCATCTTTCACTATCTTATAGGCGATTCTTGGATCCCAGTTCTTTACTTCTTTATCTGCAACTATCTTTATATTTCCTATGCTGACCAGGGGTTGTATATATTCCATTGAACTATCTTTATACAGCTTAGAATTAAAGTTCCCGGGATCTCCTGACAGGATAATATAATTTCCCGCCGGAACCTTTCTGGTAAGATACTGTCCCTGAAGTTCACCGACTTTTTGACCATCAAAAGAAATAAATACATCTGGATTACTATTTTGTATAAGCCTATGAAAGTCTACCACTTTAATCCCTGCTGTATGAGCCTTTTCAACTAAACTTGCTGCTGCAAACAAATCCACAGGTACTAAAATTAATACGTCTATTCCCTGTGATATTAGATTTTCCACTTGTGATGCTTGCTTAGCAACATCAAAATCTGCATTTTCTATCTTTAACGTAACCCCATCCTTGGTGCTGGCATATTGCTCCATATAACTTTTTATTCTAGGCCACCTTGGTACTATTTGGTCAGGTAAAGCTACGCCTATTACTGTCTCCTTTCTATTTATGGTTTCATTTGTTAAATTACTATAAGAATTGAATTCTTCCAACATTACCATTTCTATTATGTTTAATATATCTTCTTCAATATAATAAACTGGTACCCAAAAAACATCCGGTATTAGCAAGTACATACTTGTCACCTATTAATTTATTCATATAGTAATTAATATATTCAGGGGTATTACATTTACTTACACTTTGTTTTATATTTTAATATTTCTTGTTGTGTGAATAAAAATCTAGCTTTGAACAAGTCACAATCTTCACGACAAAAACTATAAAGCTTTATTTTGAAATAAAGAAGTATTCTTAAACCTGATTCAAAATTTCGTCAGTGATAAATGGGGGGACGTTTTGGTTAAAATTTGATTTAATTGGAAAAAGAGGTAAAATAGAAGTAAGAGCCATATAAAAATTGGGAGAAGTATTTTAAAGCTGCAACAGTAATCTTATATACTTATGTTAGAGGTGATTTTATATGTAGAAAATTATATTGGTAAAACCGGGTAAAGAATTAGAGAATGCAGCACAAGAGTATAAGCAGGAGCACTTTGAAAATGGAGAAAATGTGTTGCATGGAGGTTCTTTGCTGGACCAACTCACTCTCTTGGTTTTTCTAATAAATTTAATAAAAGGAGAACAATTATGATATCTTTATTTAGTAAAAAATCAATTGCAGCAATTGTTTTAGCTTTATCATTTCTTTTTGTTGTTGGATGTTCAAGTATACCTAATAAATCAGACGCCAATTTAAATGGCACAGAAGTAAAAGATGATGAAAACAATTCTAATAGTACAAATAATTTAGAAGATAACAATAATAATTCAAGCCAGGCTTCTACCCAAAGCTATGGTGATACTTCTCAAGGAAATACAGAACAGAATACTTCTCAAGAAAGTTCAGAACAAAATATTACTGAAAAAGTTAAAGATTATATTATTAATGGCCAAGGAAATAAACCAGAAGCAGAAAAAATAAAATGGAGTAAAACATTCCTAAATAAAGTTGATATTGAAAGTTTATATAAGCAATATATAGCTAATGGAGGCCATGCCGGCGACTTACAGAGCTTTGCCAAATATATGACTATAAACGCACCTATTCCAAATGATTGGCAAGAGTTATTTAAAAAAGATTTATATGACACATATGGAGAAAAAGTTGTTAGATTAGAACATTTGCAAGATGATTTATACCAGGCATATGTTGTAATTAATGGTTACGAGGTACCTTATGTTGTAGTTTCATCAAGAACCGGTTATTATCATGGATAGTTATTTAAGTATAAAAAATTATTGAATGCATTGGAAAGAGGCCGCTGCAAGTGGCCTCTTAAATTTTTATGGGGGAAATTGTACCATAACAATAAGCTTGGATTTGCTTTCCTGTATATACACAATATGGTAAAATAGAAATAAAAGGAGGCGAGTGGTTATGATAAGCGCGGCAGAAGCCAGAAAGTTAAGGTTATCAGACGAAGAACAACAATTAGTGGAATTGGAAAGTAGTATCAAAAAAAGATTGAATAAAAAGGTTTTATTTTATCACGGAGAGCTATACGATACTGTGGCATCTGAATTGAAGCAGCTGGGTTATGAAATAGAGTATGTTTTATACCCCAGAAGCGGCGGATTAACCACAATACGATGGTAGTCTAAAATCTAAAGCATGGTAATAAACTTAAAAAACATTTTATATTCATTTTTTGTACGTAACAATCATCTTTGGTGAAAGATATTTCCCGATTTGATAGATAATCCTTCCAATCACCCATTTGTGTGTAGGTAACGGAATTCCTGGGGCATATCTCATACCAACATACTGTTTCCAAAAAACTCCGTCTTGTGTTGCATATTCTGTTCCAGGTGTATATTCCTCACACATGGCTTGAAATAAGTTGAAAGGAATTAACACTCCAATTTTCGGAGAATGAAGTTTTTTTGATTTTAAATCCTTATAGAATGTCTTTGATATTTTATATGCCTTTTTTTTATGCTTTTCAGATGGTTTATAGTCATTCCAGGACAATGCAGCAATAGGCAATTGATAGCATTTATTAAATCCCCATCCTGGTAAAGTATTGGCAAGAGATTGTGTAACACTATTTGCAGAGACTCCACCTGTAGTTGAAATAATTAAAGCCTTTTTATCAAAGTATCTTGGGCGATGAAGTAAAAATGCTAAATGGTCGGTAAAATTTTTGGTAAGGGCAGTAACTGCACCTTGAAAACAGGAAACAGCAAAAATTACTCCATCACAGTCTGCAATTTTATCCATAATAGGCTGGATATACTGATTATGAGGACAAAAAATATGCCCTTTTCTAAAACACACGCTACAACCTGTACAGAATGGAATATTTAATTCGCTTAAATGTATTTCCTCAAATTTTACTGTATTATCGAGAACTTCAATTTGTTCTTTTACTTTCTCCGTTAAAGTCCATGTATTCCCTTTATGTGGACTGCCGTTGATTATTAATATTTTCATTTTACACATCTCCGTTATATTATTTAAAATATACTATTTACCTCATCTTTTCTCACAAATACGCAGTAGAATGTAGCATAACTATATTCCAATTATAACATTAGTTCCAATAATTTACATGTCGTAAATTATTGAAGTATAAAGACATGCGTAAACAGGGATTTGTTCTTCAAGGAAACATAACACTCAAGTTATAACATGATTTTCAAGTAAAATAAGTTGGATAAACACAATGCTGTCCAATTTATGCAGGAAAAAGTATCCTAAGTATAGAAGTAAGTAGTGGAAGAAGAAGTCTTGATTCAGGTTCATATAATCTTTTTAGGAGGGCTTTTGAATGCAGAAATTATTATATGTTGGAATTGGCGGGTTTATAGGAGCTTGCTTGCGATATGTCATATCTTCATACTCAGCCAAATTATTTGGAACAGAATTACCCTATGGAACGTTAATTGTGAATGTGGCTGGAGGGATTCTCATTGGATTCATCATGGAGTTAAGTTTAACAACTGATTTAATTTCGCCGGATTTGAGACTACTCCTTACAACGGGCATTTTGGGAGGGCTTACTACCTTTTCTACCTTTAGTTATGAAACAGTTAATCTTCTTAATGATGGCAGCTATATGCTGGCTCTTTTAAATACTTGTCTTAACCTTTTTTTAAGCTTGGGAGGAGTATCACTGGGAAAACTTATTTCACATATAGTATAAAGTGAGGTGTTTTGAATGAAAATTGAAGGCAAAGGTAAGTTATTAAAAATTTTCGTTGGTGAATCTGACAAGTGGCATCATGATGCTTTGTATCATGCAATTATTAAAAAGATAAAGGAACATGGCCTTGCAGGAGCAACTACAACCAGGGGAATTGAGGGATTTGGTGCAAACAGCAGGGTTCACACAAATAAAATTGAGGTTCTGTCACAGGATCTTCCAATAGTTATTGAAGTGATAGATACGGAAGACAAAATCAATGAAATTATTAAGGTTATCGAGCCAATGATAACTGAAGGGCTGATAGTTGTAATGCAGGATGTGGAGATTATTAAATATGCAAAATCAAAAGTTTAACAGGATATTTTCAGATATATATAAAGAGTTCAGCTTCACTGGACTCTTTTCAATATATTGAATTGAAATTGAATTGTTATGTAAATGTGGTAAAATTAAATAAAAGTGGTTATTAAAAGATATTAATAATGGATATTAAAAAAACAAACTCAGGGGGGTATAAGATGAAAACTGATTTATTAGAAAAAGCAGCAATATTGCAGAGGGATAAAGAAACATATGCAATTGCACCACATTTGACAGCCGGAATTGTAACTCCGGAGATTTTAAGAAAGATTGCAGATGTGGCTGAGAAATATAATGCGGCAGCCATTAAACTTACCGGAGCTCAAAGAATTGCGCTTGTTGGATTAAAGGAAGAGGACCTCGATGCTGTATGGGCTGAGCTTGGCATGGATCCTGGCGCAACAATCGGGTTATGTGTAAGAAGCGTAAAAGTGTGTCCGGGAACTTCCTTCTGTAAAAGGGGGATTCAGGACTCAGTGGCAGTTGGATCAAAAATAGACAGCCTATATCATGGAAAAGCACTGCCTAATAAATTTAAAATAGGTGTAAGCGGCTGTCCTCAAAGCTGCGCAGACAGTGCGTTTAAAGATATAGGATTAGTGGGAGGCGCAAAAGGCTGGATACTTTATGTGGGTGGAAAAGGCGGACTCAAGCCAAGAATAGCGGACAAGGCAGCACTTTCCATATCTGAAGAAGAAGTATATGATGTTGTTGAAAAAATTATTCAGGTTTATAATGAAAATGCATTGAAAAAAGAAAGACTTGGAGATTACATAGACAGAATAGGACTAGATGCCTTTAAAGGACAAATAGGATTATAAAATGGTGGTGCTTGGCACCACCATTTT
>JBEHWK010000136.1:0-8491 GCA_040217795.1 Clostridiaceae bacterium | reverse complement strand
GTTTTCTATTGTTGCCGTCATGAGGGTTACAATTCCAGAAGCTTATATAAGATTTACGGAAGTATTGGAAAAAGCTTTGAATATTACGATGATAAACAAATATACTACTGAAGGAATGATAAGTTCATACCTAGGCTTTGTGAAAAATATTTTTTCATCTGAAAATTTAAGAAACCCATATTTTTATCTGTTTATATTCACAGCCATGTGCATATCATCTCATATATCTTTAAGTTCACAAGATATCAGAGGTGCTTCAAAAGGGTTAGGCATAATTTCTGTTGTTATTCTGTCAGTAAATGCACTCGGATTATCCAGGTATATATCTGAAGTTCAAATTATTAAATATAATATATTTATAACAAGTATACTGACAGTAGCCATTGTACTCTCATTCATGACATTTTTTATAAGTTTCATTCTGAAAGTAGTAAAAACAAGATAAATATTTATTTTAAAAGCGTCACGAAAGAAAGTGGCGTTTTTTTTATAATCACAGTATTTAAAAAAATAAAAATGAATACCATAATTATATAGACATTTTGGGAGTGTTTAATATAGATATAAGGCAGATTTCAGATAAAAATTTTTCGTTGGAAAATGCGATCATCGCCATAGTGGAGTTTCAGGGAGATATTGAAGCTGAAGCAACTGAAATTCCCAATGCCAGAGTTTTTGTCCTTGGAAAAAATCGTGCAGTACTGGCGGTAACAGGAAATTTTCAGGAAGTGGTGAATAAACTCTCCCATATAGTTAATTTTGTATATCCTAATTTAGTGTATACATTGTGTCAGACATCTCCTTTAGAGGCATCAAATGCAGACTTATTTCATAAAAGTCCATATCTGCAGCTTGATGGAGAAGGAGTTATTATAGGAATAGTTGACAGCGGTATAGACTATTTAAATGAGGAGTTTATTAACGAGGATGGAACTTCAAGAATAATAGCTATTTTTGACCAAACCCAACTACAAGGACCTTCTCCGGAAGGTCAGCCAGTAGGCAGAGAATATTTAAAGGATGATATAAACAAAGCAATTCAGGAAAAAAGAGCAGGAAAAGATCCTTATGCAGCAGTGCCTGTAAAGGATGAGATTGGCCACGGTACAAGTATGGCAAGTATTGCAGGTGCAAGAGGAGTCGATGCAACTGTTACAGGTATAGCTCCGAAATGCAGTCTTGCAATTGTCAAACTCATGGCTGCAGAGAGCAGTCTCAAAAATGATTATGGGGTCTTCGGAAATGCGCCGGTATATTCGGCACCTGCTTTATACCTGGGCATAAAATATTTATTTGATTTATCTTCAAAGCTTAAAACACCAATTGTTATTTTAGTCCCATTAGGAAGCAGCATGGGTCCAAAAACAGGACAATCTATCGTGGAGAGTTATATTGATGAGATTTCAGGGATAAGGGGAATTACAGCAGTTGTTCCCACAGGAAACCAGGGTAATACGGAAATTCATACTTCAGGAATATTACCTCATGTAAGTGATGTATCGGATATTGAACTGAAAATTGATAAAATTCAAAGGGATATAAAATTTGAAATATGGGTGTCAAAGCCCAATAAATCTTCGCTTTCAATTATTTCTCCTACAGGGGAGACCTATGATAGGATTTTATTTAAAGATAACGTAGTTACAGAAGTTAATTTTTTATATGAGGGAACTAAGTTTTATATATTGTACAACCTTCCTTATGTAAAAACAGGGGATGAAAAAATACTCATAACCGGAAGAAACATGAGGGAAGGAATATGGATCTTCAGGCTGACATCAGAGTATGGGGAAAATACCAGATATGATGCATATCTCGTACAAAGGGAACTGCTGGCACCTGAGACAAAGTTTCTTAAACCTGACCCATATATTACTCTCACTACTCCATCAACGGCACAGCTTGCAATAACCGTTGCTTCCTATAATCAAAACAATAACGCCAATGTCAGCGAATCAGGCAAAGGATATACCAGAACCGGACAGATAAAACCAGATATTGCTGCAGGGGGAGTCAGAGCCTTAGCAGTGGTGCCGGGAGGCGGTAAGCAGGCAGTCAGTGGTACAAGTGTGGCAGCTGCAGTAGTGGCAGGATGCTGTGCACTTATTTTTGAATGGGCAAGGGTTGAGGGGAATGATCCGACCATTTATGCTGCAAAAATGAAAACATACTTAATAAGAGGAGCAACTAAAAGAAGCGGAGATGTATATCCTAATCCAGATTGGGGATACGGAACAGTAAATATGAAAGGGGTATTTGACAATATAAGAAGCAGACTTTTAAGGGAAAAAGCCACAAAAACGAACAAATATCAATATTATGCAGGAAATTTATTTGTAAGGCTTCCTGAGTAATGAAAAATATTAGAATCAATATTACGAGGTGTTTAAAATAGAAAGGAGTAAACAAGACATTGGATTAAGCTTATTGAGCAAGGTTCCGGAACAGCTGGCATATAAGATATCATCCCTGGCGGAAAATGAAAAAATAAATCAGGGAAGCATAGAAGTAACTGTCTTGTTTGGAGAAAACCTGGATAAAGTAGTGAAATCTGTGGAGAAAATAGGAGGGATATTCGAAGACTTAGGATTTGGGTTTGGAATTGTCACTGTAAAGGCTTCAGATATAAGAAAGGTATATGAGCTTGAGGGAGTGCAATATGCTGAACTTCCCAAGGTTGTATATACTTCTGACCTGAACAGTAACAGAGCGGCATGTGTTCCCACTGCCTGGAGCAATTATGGAGTGACTGGGGAAGGGGTTCTTGTTGGATTTATTGACACAGGAATTGATTATACTCATCCTGCATTTTTGGATGAGAACGGGAATACAAGAATTGAATACATTTATGATCTGGGAGAAAGCAAAAAGGTCTATGACAAGGTTCAGATAAACCAGGCGTTAAAAGCACAAGATTCCTATTCGGTAGTGGATGTGCAGGATCCGCTGGAGCATGGGACTCATGTGGCAGGAATAGCATGCGGAGGCGGTAAGGCACCCAGGCAGAATTACGGAGTTGCGTACAAAAGTTCTATAGCAATGGTAAAAACAACAAGGAAAGGTTTTTTGAATTTTTCTTTAAGCACACAGATTATGAGAGGTGTAAAATTCCTAAATGATAAATCTTCAGAATTAAATAAGCCCCTTGTGATAAATGTAAGCCTGAGCACCAATGATGGAGCCCATAACGGCACAAGTCTTCTGGAACAATATATAGAAACCATAACCAGACTTGAAAGGATTGCTATTGTAATAGCGGCTGGAAATGAAGGGGATGCAGCTCACCATGCGGGCGGTCAGTTATCTGAAGTCAATGAAATTCCTTTAGGTGTTTCTTCAGGAGAACCGGTGCTGGTTCTTCAGCTTTATAAGCCATTACTTATTGATATTGCAATAATAATAACGAATCCTATGGGGGAGAAAAGCTCGGAGATATCATTAAATGAAGGATACAGTGAACTTAACATAGGAACGGACAGATGTATAATTTACAATACAGGACCAAGACCTTTCGATATTAACGGAGAAATAATAATAAGTCTAGTGCCCTCGGGAGAATCCATTACAAGTGGTGAGTGGAAAATAACTTTAAAAGTTCTCAATAAGTATTCAGGCTCATATGATATGTGGCTTCCCATAACAGAAACCTTAAGCCCAAAAACAAGATTTCTTAATCCTGATGTATACAATACATTGGGAATTCCTGCAACAGTTGAGGGGGTTATTTCTGTAGGAAGCTATAACTATATGACTAATGCATACTCTTCTTTCTCCGGAAGAGGAAAGGTATTCAGAAGAACATTTATAAAGCCGGATGTGGTTGCCCCTGGTGAGGGAATAGTATCTGCAGTTCCAGGAGGAGGATATGATGCTAAGTCAGGTACTTCCATGGCAGCGCCTCATGTTGCGGGGATATGTGCACTGCTTTTGGAGTGGGGGATAGTCAAAGGGAATGATCCTTTTTTATATGGCGAAAGAGTCAAGTACTATCTTTTAAAGGGAGCTAGAAGGGAGAGAACAGAGGTTTTTTATCCGGATCCTAATTGGGGTTATGGGACTGTATGCGCAAATGATACTTTCGGACTTCTGAGATTTGTCAATATAAGATCAGATGAAAAACGACAGGAAAATCAAGGGGCCCCACCAGCACCTGGAGTACCAGCAGTATCAGCAGCCCCACCAGTACCCACAGCACCTCCAGTACTTCCGAAACCTCAGCCGGAATATGTTTTTGTTGAATATGATGGAGATATTGTTTCTGCTGTTAGTAGGATTCCTGGAGCTTCAGTTGGAATAATTGACCAAAACAGAGCTGTATTAGGCTCTACATTAAGGGATATTGAAGAGGTGATCAAAGAGCTTGGGAGCATTATAATCTATGTAAATCCTGGAGCTATTTTTACTTTGTGCCAGAATTCACCTGTTGAAGCATCAGGTGTAACAAGTTTTTACAGCAGCGAATTCTTAGGTTTGAATGGAACTGGAGTTATTGTCGGAATTATCGACACAGGAATAGATTATTTAAATGAAGAATTTATTAACGCAGACGGAACATCAAGAATTCTTTCTATTTTTGACCAGACTGAAAACAGCGGAGGGAAAATTGCAGGTCAACTTTTAGGAAGTGAGTTTACCAGAGAAGATATAAATAAGGCTATTCAGGAGAAAATAGCAGGAAGAAATCCCTACTCCGTGGTTCCTTCAAAGGATTTGATAGGACATGGGACGAATATGGCTGGAATTGTAGGGGCAAGGGGAAAGAACCTGCAACTTAGAGGTGCCGCGCCAAACTGTGATATTGCGATGGTGAAGATTGCTGAAATAGATCAAAGAACAAGAGATAAATACTGTGTTTATGGAGATGCTCCTGCATATTCTAATGTTACTTTATTTTTAGCAATAAATTATCTTGTGAATCTGAAGGTAAAATTCTCCAAACCAATAGTAATTTATATACCATTAGGAACCAACATGTCTTCCCATAGTGGAACTTCATCAATTGAACAGTATATTGACGAGGTAAGTAAAATAAACGGTGTGACAGTTGTTGTTCCAACAGGAAATGAGGGGCAGGGAAGTACACATACAACAGGTTCAATAAGAAAGCAGGAGGAAAGCTCAAATATCGAGCTCAATGTGGATAAAAGGCAGAAGAATCTGAGGCTTGAAATATGGATACCAAAGCCTGATAAATATTCACTTTCCATTATTTCACCTTCAGGTGAAATAATGGAAAGAATTCCTCCTAAACTGGGTGAAAGCAAGGAATTGAATTTTATATATGAACAGACTAGGATGACTGTTCAGTACTCAATACCGGAGGAAAAAAGCGGAGATGAAAAAATATTAGTTATAGCAAGAAATATTAAAGAGGGCATATGGCTTTTTAGACTTACAGGGGAATTTGTTTCGACAGGAGTTTATGATGTATGGCTTTCTCAAAGAGAAATTCTGGCACCTGAAACAGCCTTTATAAAATCCGTTCCCAGTATTACTTTGACTACCCCTTCATCCTCACAAGGAGCCATTTCCGTAAGTTTTTATAATCAGAACAATGATTCCATCGAAGAGGATTCAGGAAGAGGATACACCACAAAGAATGCAATAAAGCCGGATTTTGCTGCCGGCGGAATAAAAGCACTGACTACAGACCCCGGGGGAGGAACCACAGTAATCAGCGGTTCCAGTGTTGCAGGGGCTGTGACTGCAGGGTGTGTGGCTATTCTCCTAGAGTGGGGAATTGTAAAAGGTAACGACACAGAATTATATGGGGAAAAAGTTAAAACTTACATGATAAGGGGAACTTTAAAACGTCCAGGAGATGAATATCCAAATCCATATTGGGGCTATGGAATCATAAATATGAGGGAAGTTTTTAATAATATAAGGCAAAGTCCCCCTGAAAAAAGTGAAAACTTATTTTTAAGAGAGCTCAATTTAAATTACCTTATTGAGTATAAAGGGAATATAGCTGATGCGGTAAAAAATATTCCGGATACCGCAGTATATATTGTTGACAATAAAAGAGCCATATTGTCAGTGCCTGCTGACAGAGCCGCAAATATACTGACTTCACTTCCGGAAGTGGTTTTTTATGATCCGGGAGGACCATATACAGTAACGGCCATAACTCCTGCAGAAGCATCAAAGGCAGATTTGTTTTATAAAAATGTATACCTTCCACTAGATGGCAATGGGGTTATTATTGGTTTAATCGACACAGGAATTGACTATTTGAATGAAGAATTCATAAATGAAGATGGAACTTCTAAAATACTGACAATATGGGATCAAAGCATAGAGGGAAATGGCAGGGATCAAGGTTTAATTCAGGGAAGCGTCTTTACAAAAGAAGAAATTGATAAAGCAATAGCAACAAAAAAAAATGGGGGTGATCCATACACAATTGTTCCCTCAAAGGATTCAATAGGACATGGGACCAAAATGGCAGGAATTATTTCTGCCAGGGGAGTTAATCCTTCAGTAAGGGGGATTGCTCCTGCAAGCAGCCTGGCAATTGTTAAGTTAATGGGGGCTAACAAAGCTTCAAGAAACTTTTTTGGTGTTTATGGGGAAGTTGAATCTTACAGGGGCTATGCATTGTTTTTGGCAGTCAAATATTTGTTTGATTTTTCATCCGGGCTTAAAAGGCCGATAGCAATTTATATTCCCCATGCAACCAATGTGGGAGCTCATAATGGGGATTCCTACCTGGAGAGGTATATAGATGAAATTTCAAACTATAACGGTACTATAACTATAGTACCTGCAGGAAACGAAGGAATTTCAAGAACCCATACATCAGGTATCATCAGCAGCAGCGGAGAAGTAAAAATTATTGAACTTAAGGTGGCCCCTGAACAAAGAGATCTGTTCCTTGATATATGGATTTCCAAACCGGATAAAGTTGCACTTTCAATCACCTCACCTACAGGGGAAGTAATACGGAGGATAGCCAGTAAATACAAAAAAGCAATCGATATAAGCTTTATATATGAAGAAACGAAAATGACAGTGGAATACTCAATACCGGATGAAGTTACCGGGGAAGAGAGGATTACCGTTGTTGCCAGAAACATAAGAGAAGGGATCTGGCAATTCAAACTAATAGGTGAGTTGATTTATATCGGGAAATATGATGCGTGGATACTTCAAAGAGAGCTGCTTGCTCCAGGAACAAGATTTTTGGATGCAGATCCTGATACTACTCTGACAATTCCCTCTACTTCAGATGGTGCAATAACTGTCGGTTATTACAATCAGGACAACACCTCCATTATTGCTGATTCAGGAAGAGGATACACAAGAAAAGGAATGATTAAACCAGATCTTGTAGCAGGAGGAATAAACCAGACAACAACCTCGCCGGGAGGAGGTGTAACGGTTATTTCAGGGGCCTCTACAGCTGGAGCGGTTGTAGCAGGATGCACTGTGCTTATGTTACAGTGGGGAATAATTGATGGAAATGATATAACCATGTTCGCATCAGAAGTAAAAACCTATCTTATACGGGGAACAGGCAAAAGGCCCGGAGATATATACCCAAATGAATACTGGGGATATGGAATGCTTGATTTAAAAGGAGTTTTTGATAATATAAGATGTTTGGGCAACAGGAAAGAAAGGCAGGTACCTGAAGATGGAGCTATAAATCCTTCCCTGCTTTATGCAAATAATAATGCTTTAGTTGAATATGAAGGAGATCTGAAGAATGCAATCGTCAGGTTCCCGGATACTGCGGTATATTTTATTGACAGCAGGAGGGCGGTGGTATCATTGCCATATGCGGAATTTAACAGGATAATAAGTGAAACTCCTGAAATAGTTTATGTAGATCCGGGTGGATTGTATACCCTTTGTCAGATATCAGCAGTTGAAGCTTCCGGAGCCACTACATTTCATAACAACGTATATCTCCCTTTGGATGGAACTGGTGTTATCATAGGAATCATAGATACAGGAATAGATTATCTGAATGAAGAATTCATAAATGAAGACGGAACCTCAAGAATCCTGACAATATGGAATCAGGATACGGATATCTATAATCCGGAATCAAAATTGTTTGTAGGGGCAGAATATTCGAAAGAAGATATAGATAAGGCAATTCAAGCTAAAAGAGCGGGGAAAGATCCGTATGAGATTGTACCTGTCAAAGATGAAATTGGTCACGGAACAAACATTGCAGGAATCGCAGCAGCTAAAGGAATTAATACGGAACTTACTGGTACAGCTCCAGGATGCAGCCTGGCAATTGTAAAGGCAATACCCGCGAGAAAAGTGACAAGAGATTATTTTGCAGTATATGGTGATGCACCTGCATACAAAAATACCATTATTTTTTTAGCTGTAAAATATTTATATGAATTTGCGGCAAAGGTAAATAAACCAATGGTTATTTGCCTCCCAATGGGTTCAACCTTTGGAAGTCATGAAGGAACATCATTTGTTGAAAGATATATAAATGAAATATCAACTTTCAGCGGTATAG
>JBEHWK010000135.1:0-8491 GCA_040217795.1 Clostridiaceae bacterium | reverse complement strand
ATTTAAAGATAATTCACCTATAAATCCATATGAAGATAAGTCTTCAAATATTGACTGATTCGATTGCATCAGCAAACCTATTGCCATACCCAGGTCAAAGTGCGACCCGCTTTTTTTTATGTCAGATGGTGAAAGATTAATAACTATCTTCATTTTAGGAAATTCATATCTTGTATGAACTATAGCCGCTTCCAGCCTTTCCTTTGCTTCTTTTATGGCAGCATCGAAGACTATATTTATTGTTAAATAAACAAGATAATCTTCCCCATCCCTAAATATATCATTCCTATGATTTCCTCTGCTTGTTATATGGTATGACGCTCCCGTATACCACATTAACTTCTTTCTAACCATCTAATTTTAATTCTCCTCTAAATTTGAATTACTTGAATTATTGTCATTTTTTTGATTACATAATCTCAACTTCATTAAGTTATCTTATATAATTTTTATTGTCCATGCTCTCTTTTTGTGACATACTTCGGGTGGTACCGCTTACCCTTGTGGGGACAGACTTGCTGGCCCCACTTGCTTTATCCTGCCATTCCCTCAAACTTCCGGTGGTAACGCTCCCTTAATGTAATGTAGGTAAAATTTCGCCTTATACGGTATATATTTTTCGAATATGGGTAAAAATATAAAAAAATTACCTATATTCAATTGAAATAGGTAAAAAATCGATGTATACTACCTACAATAGGGTTTCAACCTCAATAATTAACTTATACATGCCTGAAAATCGCCAGGTGCCGCAATTTTCGAACAAGTATAAGTTAAGTTTCGGTAAAGAAACCCTATAAATAAAGGGTTTACAGGCTTGCTTTTTAATAGTTGGAGGTTGTTTATGGATAAGATGGATTACAAAATACTAAAATGCTTAAAATCAAATGCAAGAAATAAAGCATCTGATATAAGTAAGGAAATTCATTTATCGGTTTCAGCAGTTATTGAACGCATACACAAAATGGAAAAAAATAATGTGATCAAAAATTATACAATAATAGTAGATCAAAAAAAATTAGAAAATGACGTGAGCGCTTTGATGGAAATTAGTCTTGAGCATCCAAAGTTTTATGAATCTTTTACCAGGGCTATTGAATCCAACATTAATATTGTTTCATGTTATTATTTAACTGGAGACTTTGATTTTATGCTTAAAATAATTTGTAAATCATCTGATCATCTAGAGAAAATTCATCGTGAAATAAAAAGTTTAGAAGGAGTATCAGCAACAAAAACTCATTTTATTCTGAAAAATATTAAAAACATATTTTGTGTAATACCAGAAACAGATGAATAAATTATTAGATTGAAAAATTCATATTTTTACTGTAATTATTAAAATAAAAGAAAATATTTCTGCAAATAGTAAAAAAACAATTAAATTAACGGTATTTTCTAAAATCATAGAAAAATATTTTGGAATGATATAATATATAATATAACATCAGTTTGTAGGTAAAAACCAGATATATTTTAGACAAAGAAGTCAATTTCCAATGTCTAGAATAGGTCTGGTTTTTTTATTTTATAAAATTATAGGGGGAATGTAAAATGAAAAATTTAGGTTATTACAATGGAGAGTATGGTTTAATAGAGGAAATGAAAGTACCAATGAATGATCGTGTATGTTATTTCGGAGATGGAGTTTATGATGCTACTTATAGCAGAAATCATGTGATTTTTGCCCTGGATGAGCATATTGATCGTTTCTTTAATAGTGCAGGTTTATTAAAGATTAAGATTCCTCATACAAAGGAGGAGCTTAAGGAAATTCTTAAGGATATGGTTAAAAAAGTTGACTGCGGAGAACAATTTGTATATTGGCAGGTTACAAGAGGAACTGGTATGCGTAATCATGCTTTTCCAGGTGTTGATGTTCCAGCAAACATTTGGATTATACTAAAGCCTTTAAGCGTTAAAGATATGTCAAAAAAAATAAAATTGATTACTTTAGAGGATACTCGTTATTTACACTGTAATATTAAAACATTAAATCTATTACCTAGTGTAATGGCTGCACAAAAAACTGAAGAGGCAGGATGTCAGGAAGCTGTATTGCATAGAGGGCATAGGGTAACGGAATGCGCACATAGCAACATATCTATTATAAAAGATGGTGTTTTAGTAACTGCACCAACAGATAATTTGATTTTACCTGGTATAGCAAGAGCTCATCTTATTAAAAAGTGTAAATCATTTAATATTCCTGTAAATGAGAATGCATTTTCATTGAAAGAATTATTTGATGCTGATGAGGTGATTGTTACTAGTTCAGGTCAATTCTGTATGACTGCTTGTGAAATAGATGGACAGCCTGTAGGTGGAAAAGCACCAGAACTTGTAAAGAAATTACAGGATGCATTGCTAAATGAATATTTAGAAGAAACAAAAGCATGCTAGGGGGGATCAATATGAAGCAAGAACAGTTAACAATATTTAATATGGGGGAGAATTTAGATAACTTAATGAATTTGGACCCTAGAGGATATGGTGTGTGTCGTATTTTATATTCGGCAGCAAGAGAATATACACAGGAACCCTTAACTACAAATGCAGCAAAAAAATTGGTCGACACTTTAGAAGAAGGAGACTTGGTTTATATAATGACTGGTTTTGTACTACTTCCATTTAAAAAAGCAGAAATGGATGGAATTGTAAGTGCTATGCTTTTGGCAAGATCTTTAGTTAAAGGGTTTAATGTAAAACCTGTAATCATATGTCCTGAGGATAATATGGAAGCAGTAAAAAGTCTAGCTGGTGTAGTTGGATTACATTTATATGACAATATAGAAGAATTAAAGGAATATCCTATATCAATGGCGGCTATATCATTTACAAAGGACGTAAATTATGCAGCCCGACAGGCAGATGAAATTATAGCTGAGGGGTTACCTGGTGCAGTTATTAGTATTGAGTGTCCTGGTGCTAATTCTGTGGGTACTTATCATAATGCAGTAGGCTTAGATGTGACTTCATTAGAGGCAAAGCAAGATATCTTATTTACTAAATTACAGAACAAAGGAGTTCTTAATATAGCAATAGGAGACCTTGGAAATGAAATGGGTATGGGAACCATTAAGGAACATTTAGAAAAATATATTCCATATGCAGCTAAAGGAAAATGTAATTGTGGATGTAATGGTGGTATTGCAGCAGCTACAAAAGCAGATAACATTATAACAGCTACTGTTTCTGACTGGGGTTGCTATGGATTAATTGCAGCAATTGCTTATTTAAAGAAAGACTTAGAGATATTGCATACAAAGGAAATGGAAAAAGAAGCAATGGTTGCTGCTTCAAGAAGTGGAATGATAGATATGTATGGCTGGTTAGAACCTGCTATAGATGGTTTTGGTTTATCAATGAATCTTTCAATGGTTAATCTAATGAGAGAATCTATAGCGTATGCTATTAAATTAGAAAAAACATGTGCCAAGTGGTTTGAGAAGGTTATTGAACTTGGATTCTATGAAAATGCCATTGAAGAACAGGTGACTGATAAACATTTAATAATGCTGGAGGAAAGGAGAAAAAGAGGATGAATTATTCAAAAATGAAGCCAAAAGAGGTTCGCAGTTTAATACGTGAAGGTGAAATTACAGGACCAACATCTGGAATGTGTGATGGATATGCACAAGCCAATTTAGTTATTCTTCCAAAAGAGTTGGCTTATGATTTCTTATTATTCACTCAAAGGAATCCAAAAGCCTGCCCTGTATTAGAGGTCAGTGATATAGGAAGCAAAAGTCTTAGATATATAGGAGAAGATATAGATATTACTCGTGATATTCCAAAATACAGAGTCTATGAGGATGGCATACTTACTGGTGAATATACAAGTGTAGAGCATTTATGGAGAAATGATTTTGTAAGTTTTCTAATTGGTTGCAGCTTTTCATTTGAATCAGAGTTAACAGATGCTGGAATACCTATAAGACATATTGAGAAAGCCTGCAATGTACCTATGTTCAGGACTAATATAGAATGTGAACCAGCAGGTATATTCAATGGTAAAATGGTTGTGAGCATGAGACCAATTTCATATGAGCAAATTGTAAAAGCAACAATGGTAACAGGAACAATGCCAAAGGTTCATGGAACACCAATTCATATAGGCGATCCTTCTGCTATTGGAATTGGAGATATTAATAAGCCTGATTTTGGAGATTGTGTAGAAATAAAGGAAGGTGAAGTGCCGGTATTTTGGGCTTGTGGTGTGACACCACAGTCTGTAGTTATGAATGTAAAGCCTAAAATTGTTATTACACATTCTCCTGGACACATGCTTATAACAGATACGAAAAATATAGATTTGAAATACTGAGAGGAGAAACCCTATGCTTAAAGCAGACTTAAATTGTGATTTAGGAGAAAGCTTTGGAAACTATAAGATTGGTTTAGATGAAGCGGAGTTCCATTATATAAAATAGTTTGAAAAGAAGGAGTTTTATGGGAAAATATTTTAGAACTTATGCAAAAATAGATTTGGATGCTATTTTGCATAATGTAAATGAAGTGAAAAAACGAATAGAAAATAATGTGAAGGTTATGGCAATAATTAAGGCAGATGGATATGGTCATGGTGCTACTGTTTTAGGAGATTTTCTTGAAAATGATGTAGATTACTACGGAGTGGCTACTATAGAAGAAGCTATGGAGTTACGTGAATATGGAATAAAGCTGCCTATATTAATTCTTGGTTATACATCACCAAGTCAGTATGTAGAGCTGGTTGAAAATAATATTACTCAAACTGTGTATAATATGGAAATGGCTGAAGAAATGTCAAAAGCCGGGGTAATATGTGGAGAAAAAGCCAAAATTCATATTGCTGTAGATACTGGTATGACGAGAATAGGATTTCAAGCAGATGAAGCTGGTATTTCAGCAATTGAAGAGATTTCAGTACTTCCCTACTTGACACTTGAAGGCATATTTACTCATTTTGCATGTGCAGATGAGGTAGATAAAAGCTATAGTAAAATTCAAATAGAGAGATATGATAAGTTCATAGGTGCATTAGAACAAAAGGCAATAAATATACCTATTAAACATATGTGTAATAGTGCTGGAATAATAGAGTTTGACCATCATCGTTTTGATATGGTCAGATCTGGAATAATTACTTATGGATTGTATCCATCTGAGGATGTTAATAAAAATGCTATTAAACTAAAGCCAGCTTTAGAATGGAAAACACATGTAGTAAATGTAAAAACCGTTAATGCAGGATACGGTGTAAGTTATGGAAAAACTTATATTACAAAAAGAAAAACTAAGATTGCAACTCTTTCTATTGGATATGCTGATGGGTATCCGCGAGCTCTTTCATCAAGAGCAAGAGTGTTAATTCATGGAAAATATGCACCAATTATAGGAAGGATTTGCATGGATCAGATGATGATTGATGTTACACATATTGATAATGTGGAGATTGAAGATGAGGTGACCCTGGTAGGACAAGATGGAAATAATGTTATTTCAGTTGAAGAATTGGCAAATATGGCTGGAAGCTTTAATTATGAGTTTGTTTGTGGTATAGGAAACAGGGTTACAAGAAAATATAAAGATTTTAAATAAAGTATTATGAGGAGTTTTCAAATGATAAAAGCACTTATATTAGGAATATTAGCATCTTTCTTTTTTGCATTTACTTTTGTATTAAATCAACAAATGAATATTTCTGGTGGTAGTTGGCTTTGGAGCTCATCACTTAGATATATTTTTATGTTACCAATTTTATTTGTTATTATGATTATTAAAAATCAATTAATTGATGTATTAAATCATATAATAAAAAACCCTATTAAATGGATTACCTGGAGTACAATAGGATTTGGGTTGTTTTATGCTCCTTTATGTTTTGCTTCAGCATATGGTGCGTCATGGTTAATTGCCGGAACCTGGCAAATAACTATAATTGCAGGTGCACTTATGTCTCCATTGTTTTTTAAGACCATAGAGACTAAAAATGGAACCCGCAAAATAAGAAATAAAATTCCCGGGAAATATTTACTGATTTCTTTGGTAATTTTGTTCGGAATATTTTTAATGCAGTTTGAGGAAGCAAGTGATATATCTCATATAAAAATATTTTTAGGAATTATACCTGTAATTATAGCTGCATTCGCTTATCCACTTGGTAATCGTAAAATGATTGAAGTTTGTGATAATAGATTTACTACGTTTCAAAGAGTATTTGGTATGACATTATGTAGTATGCCTTTTTGGATAATAGTATCAATATCGGGTATCTTTTCTACTGGTTTACCAAGTAAAGGACAAGTATTTCAATCAATTATTGTTGCAGTTTTTTCTGGAATTATTGCTACAATACTATTTTTTAAAGCAACTGATATAGTAAGTAGTGATACACATAAATTAGCAGTAGTAGAATCGACACAATCTGGTGAAGTGATATTTACGCTTTTAGGAGGAATATTTATCTTTCATGATAAAATGCCAACACTTATTGGATTAATGGGAATAATCCTTGTGATTAGTGGAATGATTTTAAATTGTTTTATTGAAAAATAAATTTTAAAGAAGTCACAAAGGTACCAGGTTCCGCTCGAAATATGTCAGACAAAAATCAAGGTCTGCAAATGTGACAAGATTTGGGTGGTACTGCGAACCCTTGTTGTGGCATGCGAAGCTGCCACAACTTGCTTATATAGATGCTAGGTCCGATAGAATGGGATATCCAAAGATTGCTCATGTAGCTTCAGTTGATATTCAAAAGATAGTTCAATACAAAGACGTCATCAAAAACTTGCAGAAGAATCACCATCACCTACAGTGAATGATAATTTAGGTAATGCTATGGGTCATGACTTGAAGCATACGTTAAAGAATCTGGATAAACTCGACTTTTTCTCCATCCGGTCCCAATATATCAATATATTTCACACCATTGCTCCAGAATGGCAGAAACACAGGGCTATCCTGCAGAAGTGTGAATCCGGCAGCCTTCAGTTCCTTAAAGGCCTTCTCAACATCTGCCACCCTGAAAGCTACATGATCTATATGACCGGTTTTTCTTATTTTTGCAGCTTCAAGACAGATACCTTCAGGCTGGCTTAACTCAATTTTAAAGCCGCTCTTTTCCAAAACTGATACTTTTACCAGACAGTATCTGTCCTTTACTACAGCATTCATGATTTCTCTGAAGCCAAAGTTACCGTAAAACATTTTTGATCTGTCCAAATCCGTGACAGCTATACCCAGGTGAGCCCATCCGTTGATATTGTCTTTTCTGCCGGCAAGCTTCGCTAGGGAATCCTGCTGGAACTGGACAATTTCACCCTGGGGGCCTTTGAGGTTGGCAAAAAGCAGGCTTACTTTTCCGGGACATGTAACAAGCACCGGACCGTATGGGGTGGAAGCATCCAGCACTGCACCTTTCGAGAGTGCACTTTGCAGGCCTGTATATATATCCTGCATTGAGATGGCAAGATGATCGATATGTCCTTTGTCTCTTGCCTTTATCTCCTCAAGCTCTTCACCGGAGGGCTGATACAGCTCGATTACTATATCCTTCAGCTTCAGAAATGAAACCCTGGTATCTCCGGTATCGGATTTCAGAACTGTTTCATATATCACTTTAAAGCCAAGTACTTTTATATACCAGTTTTTGGCCCGCGTTATGTTCTCTACAGGAATACCTAAGTGTTGGAATCCTTCAAAATTATCTTTCAGCAGCATAGAATCGCCTCCCATTTATATAATATGGAACTGCATTATGCTGTGATACATATTTTATATTTTCAACTGCTCAGTAATCAATCTTTGCGTGAACTACCACATCCCCCTGTGGGCGTGGTAGTTCACCTTATAAAAAATAAGGTTTGAGAAAAAGTGCTAATCTTTGGATGGAGCATTTTTTTCTTTTATTTATTTTTCTAATTTACGCGAATGTATGTTCTGGAATCTGGTAATAATAACTAATGAAAAATCATGGAAACAGGAGGTAATAGGGTTCCTTTACGGAAACTTAACTGATACTTGTTCGAAAATTGCAAAGTGGGGCGATTTTCGGGCATGTATCAGTTGATAGCTGGAGTTGGAACCCTATATGGATTATAATAAAGTTGAGGATACGGTAATGAAAGAGGCAATGAATTCACAGTCACAGTTCACATAAAAGTGACACATAAATTACACATTTATAAATTAAGATATAAACATGATAAGTTTTTTTTCATTAATAATTTCCCCGAAGAGCATCTGTTTTGTCGGCCAATGTCATTAAGTTAAGACTACAAAATCAGATCCTTATACTAACAAATGGTATAGGGGTCTTTTTTTATCAAAAAATAGTTGACATGAATAAGAATATGTGCGGCCGCTTTCGCTATCGAATGAATAATGAGTTTGCGAAAGCGGCCCTTGTAATTGAGTAAATCTTGATTGCAAGGAGGATACATATGAAACCTAAATATGTAAAGAAACTATTATTATCTAAAATTGAAAACGTTGCTGCAAATCC
>JBEHWK010000134.1:0-8525 GCA_040217795.1 Clostridiaceae bacterium | reverse complement strand
AATGGTGCGTCTTAAGGGATTCGAACCCCTGGCCCACGCCTTAGAAGGGCGTTGCTCTATCCAGCTGAGCTAAAGACGCTTATGGAGCAGGTAGTGGGAATCGAACCCACCTTTCCAGCTTGGAAGGCTGGAGTATTACCGATATACGATACCTGCATAAATGGAGCGGAAGACGGGACTCGAACCCGCGACCTTCACCTTGGCAAGGTGACACTCTACCATTGAGTCACTTCCGCAGAAATAAATGGTGCAGGTGACAGGAGTTGAACCTGCACGCCGTGGCGCTAGATCCTAAGTCTAGTGCGTCTGCCAATTCCGCCACACCTGCATATATATTTATTTTGGTGGCTTACCGGGGAATCGAACCCCGGACACCATGATTAAAAGTCATGTGCTCTACCGACTGAGCTAGTAAACCGTATTGGCTGGGATGGCAGGATTTGAACCTACGAATACCGCAGTCAAAGTGCGGTGCCTTACCACTTGGCGACATCCCAATATGGGGTGAACGATGGGACTCGAACCCACGACAACCAGAACCACAATCTGGCGCTCTACCACCTGAACTACGTTCACCATAAAATGGTGCGTCTTAAGGGATTCGAACCCCTGGCCCACGCCTTAGAAGGGCGTTGCTCTATCCAGCTGAGCTAAAGACGCATTCAAACAACGATTTATATCATACCACCCAAATAATCTCTTGTCAAGATTTTTTTTGGAGCGGGTGATGGGAATCGAACCCACGTAACTAGCTTGGAAGGCTAGGGCTCTACCATTGAGCTACACCCGCAAGTGGTCGGGGTGACAGGGATTGAACCTGCGACCTCATGGTCCCAAACCACGCGCGCTCCCATCTGCGCTACACCCCGAATCGGTGCCGTCACCTCTCAGCGACAATGATTATTCTACACGATATATTTAAATGAGTCAATACCCTTTTTTTATTTTTTTCATATATTCTTATAAGATTTCATATATATATGAATATAATGGCTTTCCTTTTTCAATTTCAATGAATGCAATGGTTCTTTTATTGCCTCTTGGCAAAGATGGGCTGCCTGGATTTATAAAGTATCTGCCATCAATTTCTTCTATGACAGGAATGTGAGTATGCCCATAAAGAACAGCATCTACATCATTTTCCATTGCTGCATAATTCAAAAGCCTGTTGTCATATTTCACCTGATATTTGTCACCATGGGTAAGGAGAAATCTTTTGTCCTCTATTTGAATTATTTCTTCTCTTGGAACCTTTGTTTCAAAGTCACAGTTACCTCTGACCGAGAATACTTTCCCTTTGAACCCTTTGCTTATTTCTTCTGAATCAACAACATTGTCACCTAAATGTATAAATATATCTGCATTTTTTATAACTTCTCTTATTTTCTTAATATATTTTTCTGCATGATGTGTATCAGAAACTACTGCTACTAACATATTTCCTCCATTAAACTATATAAATTTACCCATTTCATTCTTTAAATTTATTAACGCCTTTGCTCTGTGGCTTATTTCATTTTTTTCTTCAGAGGTCAATTCTGCAAAAGTTTTTTTAAATTCAGGATAATAAAACAACGGATCATATCCGAATCCGCTTTTTCCTGCAGGTTTATCCAGTATAAACCCTTCAGCAGCTCCGCTGACTACCTTGTTTTCTCCTGATTCGCTTATTATGGCAATAGAACACTTGAATCTGGCACTTCTTTTCTCAAACGGTACCCCTTCAAGTTCCTTCAGTAGTTTTTCATTGTTGCTTTCATCATCCCCATGTATACCTGAATATCTCGCAGAATATATCCCAGGTGCTCCATTAAGATAATCCACTTCCAATCCTGAATCATCTGCCATTACTAGAAACTTCCCATAATTCATTTTTAATAAAATTTGAGCAATTGCTTTTGCTTTTATTAAAGCATTTTCTCCAAAAGAGGTTCCATTTTCCTCTACATCAATATCTATACTTAAATCTTTGAGGGTCAAAATTTCCAGATTAAAATTCTCAAGTATCTTTTTCATCTCGTTCACTTTATTTTTATTATTAGTTGCTAATATTAACTTTCTCATGTTTACCCTACTGTTCTCCTCCTGTTCCTATCCAAAGGGCATCCATTTTCAATGCATCTTTTTGGGCAGAAATCATTTGTTTTATCCCTTTTTCGCCAAGCGCCAGCAAATCATTAAGTTCTTCTCTGCTGAAAGGTGTTTCTTCTCCTGTTCCCTGAAGCTCTACAAACTCACCTTCATTTGTCATTACAATATTCATATCCACCTTAGCCTTTGAATCTTCTTCATAACATAAATCTACCAGTTTATTTCCGTTTACGACCCCTACACTGACAGCTGTAACATAACTCCTTATAGGATATACCGCAAAAGGGTGGTTTTTATGAATCTTATTTACTGCATCCACTAATGCAACAAAAGCACCTGTTATGGATGCAGTTCTTGTACCTCCATCTGCTTGTATTACATCACAATCAATCCAAATAGTTTTCTCTCCTAAGGCCTTTAAATCAACAACTGATCTTAATGCCCTTCCTATAAGCCTCTGTATTTCCATAGTCCTTCCATCCAATTTAAGTTTTGCAATATCCCTTACTTTTCTGGTATGTGTGGCTCTTGGCAGCATATTATATTCTGCTGTAATCCAACCCTCACCTGATCCTTTTAAAAATGGAGGAACTTTTTCTTCAATTGAAGCATTGCACAATACCTTAGTGTCTCCAATTTCTATCAATACTGATCCTTCAGCATATTTCGTGTAGCTTCTTGTAATTTTTATATGTCTTGTTTGTTCATTCTTTCTTCCATCTATTCTCATACAATCACTCTCCTGTATCATTTTACTATTTAATTCTTATATAAATGTATATAGCTTATTATTTATTTTAATAAACTTTTGTCAACTTTTATTATATTGTTTCATATTAATTATAAAAGGATTAATTTTTAAGAGGTGGAAACAAATTTGAGATATATCGGTCCCTTCCTCAAAATGAATAATATTTCATTGGATGAAATACAGCATCAGCTCTTTTTCTTTTCAAAAGAAGCCATTAAAAATATTGTTCTTCAATCAAAATGCGGAATAATCCACACTTCTAAAAATCATAAAAAACATTCAGACAATACTGATGATAACATATTTAAGAACTATTCACCACTAATTTGTATATATAAAAAAGCCTCTCCACAACCTGAAACAAAGGATTCTCTCTCCTGGGATCCAGAATGTTTTAAGAAAAATGTACTTATTATTTCAAATGCATTGATGACTTTATGCATATTAGAATTAGCTGAATATTATTCACATTTTGAAAACATAAATGAAAACCTCTATAAATTTTCAAATATATATAAGAAATCAGCCAAAAATCAGCTTGAGTTCTATTCGGCTTATTTAAGAAATTCTCTTGGAGTATTCGTAGATAAAAAAATGGTTTCATCTGAAGATATTTCTTTTGTGAACAAAAATGATAAATTCAAATATTCTGACCAGGCCTTTATGATGAATGCCTATTACCTGTATTCCAAAATGTGTCCTGATGATAAAGATTCTGAAGTATATAAAGATTTTTCATCAGACATACTTAATATGCTCATAGACTTCAAAGAGGAACTGTATCATTTGTCTTTTACCGAATCAAGCAGATTATGCCTTGCATTGAATACTTACTGCATATATTCAGGAGATGACAAAGCAAAAGAATTGCTTATTGATATTCTGGACCTATGTAAATCCAACTATATGTCAGATATATATAATAGTAATAACATTGAAACAGAGAGTCTCTTCTGCATTAACCTTTATCTGCTATATAACCTCACCGGATACTCAGATGCAATAGATACTTTCTTAAAGGTATCAGAGAAACAGATATCTTTATTTGATCAAAAGAGTTCAATGTTCTGTAAAGCTTCCCACAAGAAAAATATTACTTATTCCTGTAATGAGATAATTAATTATATAGTCAACGGAGTTCTATACCATGAAGTATCTGAAAGCAAAGACACTCAAAACATTATCTCTTCTTTTTATAAAGAGGTTATGCTGAGAGGCTCCCTCGTTACCTCATGGCCCAAAATTCCAAATATTGATTCTCCGGAACGATACCGAAACTATTCCTTGAAATCTGATGAAATGCTTGCTGAAACATATTTTTCTGTTCCTAATTTAAACCCCCTTGAATTTACAGGCTTGATGCCTATTTTCAATAAGGAAATCACTTATTCAAGAAAAAAAGAATGTTTTACATCTGCAAAAAACACCTTTTATTCTGAAAAAAATATGTTAATTTTCTTTATATCAATACTGTTATTCAGGAAAAATGTATTCAAAACAACTAACCTGCAGCAAGATATTTAGTTAAAAATAAGGAATTAATAAAAAGCAGCTGTCTCAAAACAAATAATTTGGGACAGCTTCTCTTTATGCAGATTCTGTTTCAGATATTTTTAAATTACTCAAAATTATGTCTCCGTAAAAATCTGTTACTACACCTTCAATATATGCCTTTTTAACTATCATTTTATTATTTTTAAATAGTGGTACCACATAAAAACTCTTACTCAGTTCATTTAATGTTTCTATACCACTTAACCCATCTTCAGTTTTTCCAAACTTGCCTGTCGCCTCCTGCAAAACGGAGCTGAATACTTTATTATTCTCATTATAATCTCCTAAATACACCGAGTAATTCCCTTCTTTAATTTCATTGGTAAGATTTTCAGGTTGTAATAATTTATAGTATATTATCAAATTATCCTTCATGGATTCTTCAGTGAGATACTTTAACAATTCTCTGTTTATATCATTATCTTCAGCTAAAAAAGTCATACTTTTTAATGCCATCAATGAGCTTTCAGGAATACTCCTTGATTTTTCAAAGTCATTATTATTAATATCAGCAAAACTTGAAATCTGAGTTCCTGCAATTTTGCTTTTAAACTCGGAATCTGAAATCAATCCCTGTATATAATTATATAAATCTTTCCTGAGCTGAATATCTGAAAAAGGATTTTTTTCCTGAGAATTAAATGCTATAAGCTTTATTTTATTATAAGGATACTCAACTAATTCCTGCCTGCTTCTCAGTTTCTCCAGATAATTAATAGGAGGATCCTCCATTATATCAATTTTATTTGTTTCAAAGCCAGCTAAGGCATATTCATTATTGTCCTGAAGGGATAAAATGATTTTTTCCACGCCTTTTTCCTCATTATAATAATATCTGTTTTTTTCCAACGTTATGCTATTATCCTGAACATCTGCAATTCTGTATTCTCCTGAATAAATTAAATCTTTATAGTTTTTTTTATAATTTCTTAGCTTTGTGAATTCCTTCCTTAAAGAAAATTTTGCTTGTGCAAGATTTGAAAGAAAATTTGGATCTTTGCAGTTTAATCTTATTTTTAAATATTCTCCATCTGAAGAAATAGCTGCAGTTTTTTGAAATTCTGTTTTTCGTGAATAATATTCCTTAACCCCGTATATAGACAGTAATTCATTAATATCATCCTGATTTTTGCAATTATCTATATATTCCTTGAAAAAATCAACAAAATCTCCAGATGTAACTTTTTCTCCATTGCTCCAATATATATTTCTTCTTATTTTAAATGTATATTCCAGTTCACTTTTGTCTGTAGAATAACTCTCACATAATAAAGGCACTATTTCTCTCTCTGAATTCTTATATACCAGTCCTTCAAATACTGCCCCCATCACCTGCCTGCTTATACTTGTTTCACAAGTATTCAATTTATCCGGAATCTCTGATACTCCATAAGTTATACTGTTTTTCGGAGAGATATCCTCATTTTTTTCTTCTATCTTTTCACAGCTGGATAACTGTAAAGCCAGCAAAATTATTAATAATATAAGAATAACTTTTTTCAAACTTCTCTCCTCCTGTATATTTTCTTTCTGAATTATTGACAAAAAAGTATTCTTTTAAACCTATTTATATAGAAAGGAGCCCTTTATAACAGAAACTGCTTTCTAATTATAAAGGGCTCCTAAAGATTCCTATAAACTTCTTATGTCCTTCATATAATATCCTCTTTCCTGCATAGCCTCAATAACTTTGTTAAGAATAGAATCTTTATTTTCTGAATAATCCGGATACCCGTCCTGGCTGTCAAATAACTCAATATACTTCATCTCCAACCTTGGATGAAAAAACAAACTTGCCATAACACCCTGAGGTAAATGTCTTATTCTGCTGGTAATTTCACTTCCATTATCATCAATCCTCACATAATCAAGTGGTGTAGCTATATACATGCTTTTGCCGCCTGGACTTCTATATACCTGAGATGTATTAATATTATTACCTTTTTCATCTTTATAAGGATGATAGATAATCTTAAAGTAATCTTCCAATACATCATTTTGTGATTTAGTTATATCATAATGTGGTGCTTCAAAGAAAGCAGCATCATATCCCATTTCATTTGATACTTCTATTGACTTTTTTACTCTTTCAGTGAAATCACCAATATCAGGGTTTGCTCGTCCAAATTCAGATCCTAAGGTACTTAAATCCATTCCTCTTTGATGAGTATATCCATGAAGGCCTATTATTCCTCCGTTGTTTTCCATATAATCCAGAGTGTATATAAGTTCACTTATATTCATATTGTTCTTTTGAGAAGGATCTTCCTCTATATTATTTGCCGGATCCACATATTTAGGTATCCACGCTATAGAAAAAGGAATTCCTCTTCCTCCTAAGTTTTCACTGATAATTCTGAGAGATTCATAATAACAGGAACTTTCTGAATCCATATCTGCAGTGATATCTTCCAGTCTTATAAATCCATATACATCGCATTTTTTTTGATATTTTTCATACTTATTCTCATTCCTGTTTCTATATGCTTTTATGGTTCTGTCATTAGGATTCCACCTGCTTACCAATTGGAATGCATTGGAGAAATCGTTAAAAGTAATATAATATACGTCGTCTTTTTCAATAATGGAATTTTTTAATTTCCCCGACCTATCTTCATTGCTGATGTAAATTTTTTTATTATTATATATCTTTATTATTTGCCCCCAAAGGTTTACTTGAATATCCCCATCCTCTTTATTAATGTTTCCCTGGAATTTTTCCGCAACTTCTGTCAAAGGAATAAGATATCTGTTTTTTTCAATATATATCGGATACGATAATTCAAGTTTTACACCCTCAATAACAAATTTTATATCTGCCTTTTCATAGTCAAGGCCCTTAAATTCACTCTTAGACTTTACTTCTGAATCCTTCACAAAATCATTATTTCTTTTTAATGGCTTCTTCTGAAATATGCATCCCATTAAGGTCAAAACAGTTAAAATCCAATAACAGACAATTAATTTTCTTACCATTCCGAATATCTGCCCCCTATTTACCAAACACTTATGCTTTATCATGTCCTGTTTTATTTTACCTTGAGACTTTGTTAAATATTCATAAAATAAAAAAAGCGGGTTTCCCCCGCTCTTTATTTTACTAAATTGCTTGCAAAAAATAGTGATGACAATGATAACAATAAACAAATAATAAAATAAATATATTTCTTTTTTCCGGTGCCATTGAGCCAGAACCTTACAGACCAAATAAACATAGTTATTGTTAGTGACACCTGAAGAGGGTAATATCCGCTGAACATTTCACTTACATATACAAATCTGTACGAGGTAAGAAATGTTGCAATTATTATTATTATGGTAGCCATAGCCCCAATAAATCCAAAAAAGTTAATCACTCTTCTCATTTTATCATCTCCTCAAACTCATCTTCCGAAATGACAGCAACACCAAGTTCATTTGCTTTTGTGAGTTTGGATCCAGCCTCTTCCCCCGCAAGTACATAATCTGTTTTTTTACTTACACTTCCGGATACCTTTGCTCCAAGGTTCTCCAACTTATCTTTAATATCATTTCTGGAGTAATTTTTCAGACTTCCGGTAACCACAACCGTTTTGCCTTGAAATGGATTTATATTCACAAGCACTTCTTCATAGTGAGGGTTTACTCCAAGTCTCAACAATTCTTCTATAGTGTTCAAAGCCTGCTTTTCCTTAAAAAATTCTACAATACTATCTGCAACTATTTCTCCCACATCCGGAACTTCCAATAATTCATCCATTGTACTTTTAATTATTGAGTCCAGTGTCCTGAATTTTTTCACTAAATCTTTGGCAGTTTTAACACCTACATTAGGTATTCCAAGGGCATACATAAAGGCATACAATTCACAGTCTTTGCTTTTCTCTATAGCTTTCAGCAAATTATCAGCCTTCTTATCTCCAAACTTTTCCAAGGTAACTAATTCTTCTTTTTTTAATTTGTATAAATCAGAAACAGATTTAATCTCCAATTTTTCAAATAACTGTTCGGCGGTTTTTTCTGAAAATCCTGCAATATTCATAGCTTCCCTGGATGCAAAATGGACTATGGTCTTCACAAGCTGAGGTTTGCATGACAAGGTATTCTCACAAAAATAGTGGGCTCCTCTAAGCACCAGATGTCCTCCGCA
>JBEHWK010000133.1:0-8666 GCA_040217795.1 Clostridiaceae bacterium | reverse complement strand
ATAGTTGGAGAATTCTCCTTTTGCTTTTGCCACCCCTTGTATCTTGTTCCATCATATTGTATAGATATTTTTAAGTTTCTCATCTGTTTCCACCTTTTAAATATTTTCCTTTGAATATTTCTACTCTATAAATTATAGCCTTTGTGATAGAATAAAGCTATTAAATTATATTTTCCCACAAAATTTAGTGATATTATAATAATATACCCATAAAATTTAATATAATATAACATACTCATTTTCAAATATACCTTTTGGGGGATTTTACTATGAACAACGCTGAATCTGCTGATGAAATGCTTCTCTTCTACAGCCTTGACAACAATACCGAAACATCACCTTTTTGGAGAAAGCGTTTCTGTAACTTTGAAATTTATCAATTTTTTTGGTTCTTGATATTATTCAGTATACTTGGTTTTATTATGGAGTCAGGATACAGTTTTTTTAAACACGGATACATAGAAAGCAGGCGGGGATTGATCTTTGGTCCTTTCATACCTATTTACGGGATTGCAACTATAGTTATAATTTTATTTTTGATGCCCTATAAAGATAGTTATATTAAATTGATTCTTGGAAGTTTTTTTTATGGTTCAGTTTTAGAATATATTTTCAGTGTATCTCAAGAATACCTATTTGGAACTGTCTCCTGGGACTACAGTTCACTTCCATTTAATATAAACGGAAGAATATGCCTCATGTATTCAGCTTATTGGGCAATTCTTGGGACATTAATAATCAGGCACCTCTATCCTGCGGCAAAGTTCATAATTTCCTGCATCCCCAGAAAGGATGGGGAATATCTCGCTTTACTTCTTGCCATTTTTCTTATTTATGATTCATTCATATCAGTAAATGCTGTAATAAGGGCTAGTGCCAGGGCTTCTTCAATTCAGCCCTCAAGCACATTCGAAAAATATATTGATTCCCATTATACTGACGAGTTTTTACAAAACATATATCCTCATATGCAGTATAAAGGTAAGTTGTAACAAATGTTTGTCAGCAGCTTACCTTTACACTCTCAAATGTTCCTATTCTCAGTTATTTATCAAAAAGGCCCCCTGTCTTTTTAGAGCTTCTCCCTGCCGATCTCCCCTGACCGATAGATTTCTGTGCTCTTTGCTGACTGCTTTTTTCAAGTCCCTTTTTTTTCTTTTCTTCAATAATTTTCTTCATCATTTCTATATTCCTATTATTCATTATAATTACTCCTTGATTAAAACAAATTAATGTTCTCGTTGTATCTCTACTGCCCATTTTATCATTAATCTTGTATTTTTAAAATAAATATATTGTCAACAATTAATTTTCCTTTTTCTTGTTAGAGATTCCAGTCCCCTTGTGCTGTTTTTTCAATATTTCCTTTTTATCTTCAATAATGAATCCACTATTCAGCATTTTTCACCTAAAAAAGTATTAAATTATTCGTTAATGGTATACTATATATTTATATTGTATTTAGGAGAAGAATCATGAATTATATAATTTTTGACTTGGAATTCAATCAAGGATATAAGCATATTAAATCAAATGAATCCCCCATCAATTCTAAGTGTCCATTTGAAATCATTCAGATAGGTGCTGTAAAGTTAGATAAAGATCTTAATCCTGTATCTTACTTGAACAGGTTGGTTAAACCTGTATTGTACAAGGATATTCACCACATAGTGGGTAAAATAACAAACTTATCAATAGAACAGTTAACTGATTCAAAACCATTTAAAGAAATTTATAATGAATTTATTGAATTTATAAATAAAGATAAAAGCATTTTGTGCGTATGGGGAACTGCTGATATCAGAGAGCTGCTAAGAAATGCATCATATCATCAGCTTAGTACTTTATCTATCCCTAAAGAATACATCGATATCCAACGTTATGCATCTAAATATTTTAAATGCCCCAAAGGAACAAATATAGGTCTTGCCAAATCAGTTGAATTACTGGATATTACTATGATTGAAATTTTCCATGATGCTTTTAATGATGCATGCTATACCTCAGAGGTTTTTAAGAAAATATATAGTGAAGATATAAAACCTAAAATATATAATATGAATACATATTCCCGAACACGAACCCGCAGGAAACATACCCTTGATATAGCAAATCTGATTAAAGAATTTGAAAAAATATATAACCGAGAAATATCCTCTGATGAAATATCAATGATTAGGCTCGCATACCTTATGGGAAAAACAAATCAATTTCAAGTTGAGGCTGAAAGCCAAAAATAATATATTCATTTCATCGAGAAAAAAACAGCAGTGCTTACTTAAGCACTGCAAGATTACCTTGTTTTAATTATTTTCTCATAAAAATTCCATAGTCTTCTGCAACTTTTCTGTAAAAATCCAGCTGCTGCTGTTCTTTGCAGAAAATTGGGAATGACAAATTATAATTCCCCCAAACAACAAGAGGTATCTTATTAAAGTATATGGTACAAAAGTGAAGTTCTCTTGTTGATAACCTGGTGATAAACGGGATCAAATCTTTGTGAGAAATTTTAAAATATATATTCTCTCCTTTAAGATACTTTAAGTGATTAATTAATATCAGTCTGTCTTCATAGTCCAGAACATCGAGCATTTTGAGTATTCCGTCAGCTTCTATGTTTTTTAGATAAAAATCCACCATCACAGATTCCTCTTTATTGATATCATATACTTTTTCCAGAAAATCAATAAACCTGTCTTCGTATTTTAAATTATAGCTTTCAAAGGTTTTCTCTTCTTCAACAGGATCTTTTACTTCCAAGATTCCATATTTATAGTCATTCATACCCTCTAATATATTATGAACTTTTATTGTACATGTACTGCTAAATTCTTTTTCACTTACCGGCTCTAATAACTTATACATGAAACTTGTCTCCTTATATATTCTATTGAATATCTGAAAATTCCCTATTGATCATATCCACATTTGCCTGATATGTAAACTCTTCCTCACATAATTCACCTGATTCTTCTGCAGGAAATTCAATAATAAATTCACTTCCCGCATTTAATCGGCTTATTACTCGTATGGTTCCATCATGCAGTTCTACGTATGACTTTACAAGAGCTAATCCAATGCCTGTACCTTCATTATTTCTTCTAAATGTTTTATCAACCTGCCCAAATCTTTCAAAAATAAGATTAACTTTATCCTCTGGTATTCCAATCCCCGTATCCTTTACAGAGATACAAACTTTTTCCTGACAATCTGATACCGTAACCCAAATAGTATCCCCTTTTTCTGAAAACTTTATTGCGTTTGAAAGCAAGTTCAAAATAACAGTTTCAATTTTTTCTATGTCACATCTGATATATTTTTCTTCCACATCAGTGTCAAATATAATGTGTAGCCCCTTGCTTTCAACATAAGAAATTACAGATGTCATAATCTCCTCAACCACAGTAACTATATTGTGAATGTGCAGATTCAATTTAACCGCACCCTTGTCCATCTTTGTAACTTCAAGAATATTATTTACTAACCTTGTCAGTCTATAACAGTTTTGTCTGATTGATGCTAAATACTGTTTATTTTTTTGATAGTGCTTATCACTCCTATCACAAAACATACTTAAAATCTGCGAAGCAGAAGAAATTATATTCAGAGGTGTCTTGAATTCATGGGACATATTTGAAAAATATTCTACAATTGTATTATTCAAATCCCTGGACTCCTTTAACAGTTTTGAATTTTCTTCTACTGCTTTTTGCAGAGTTTTCACTTTCATCTTATATGTAACATCCCTGTATATAGTAAGTATTGTTGGTTTTCCCTCATATAAAAAATATGTGGATCTGCCCTCAACAATCAGTTTCTCTCCGCTTATCTTTATAATAACTCTGTCCATTTCTTTTACTTCAGTAACTTCCTTGTCAAGTAAGACTCTCATATTATCCCTTACCTTTTCAACCTGTCCTTCAGGAAATAACTGGAGTATGCTTTTTTCAAACAAGTCTTCCAGACCGCTGACTCCCAGAAGCTCCATGGTAATATTATTAGCAAATATAAACTTCCCATCTCTATGGATAAATATTATATTTTTCGATTCTTCAATAAGGTTCTTATAGCAGGTATCATTATTTATCAGAAGTTCTTCTATATATGCCCTTTGACTGTCCTTTTCTCTTAATTCTTCAAAAAGGGTCCTTACCTGCTCTTCTCTTGTAGCCAGTTTTTCCTCTTCAATTTTAACATAGTAGCCAAGAACCAGTGCTGTGACCATAAACACCCCTGCAATAATCAAATCATTTTCCAGATATAAATTTATTCCCATATCTGCTCCTTGCTGCAGGTCGATGAATAATATAATGCCTGATGCTAAAACGGAAACTGCGATACCATACCGGATGCCACCTTCTATGGTTAAAGTAATAATAATGAACAGAAAAAGAAGCTTATATTGAAATACATTGGTGTCTGTAACTTTAAGAATTGCTGTAAATAAAAATAAAAATGTTGCTGTTTCCAGAATCCTGATAATTGTCCTAGCATTTTTACCTTTTCCCTTATTGTTTGCAATACTGAAAAAATTCATTACAATTGCCACAGCCATTACTGAAAATAATATTAAATATGAAGAAATGAAACTCCCGGAACTGCTGCTTATATTATATATTGGTATGGATAATTTGGCATATATTATTGCTGCTGAAGCAAACAATGCTATGGTTTTAACAATTGCTAATATATCACTTATCTTATCTGCATTATCTCTTTCATTACTTTCCATTTTTCCTCCTTAATTCTGCTAATAACATTACTTACCTGCATTCTTTACGTAATATATATTATAGAAAATATATATTACTGCAGCATATGTTGTTTTAGATAAAATTGAGAGTATAATTTTCCCTGATTCGCTTGTATTAACTGGTATCCCTGCTATATTAACTAAAAATAAAATGCCTGCACTTTCTAATAACATAGTAATAGCTAATGCTGTCAAATAACTCGATATTGACTTTTTAACTTCTATCTTATGATATAGAATCGACATAAAAACATAAGTTATTGACAGAATGATTGTATGCACCCCATAACTTACAGGCATTCTAAAAACTATAGATGAGATAATTGTCATAAAGATTGCGGAGATAACTATCTTCTTTATATTCAAAGGCTTTTTTGCAATTATATATAAAGTCAAAATTAGAAGTAAACATTCAGGAATTACTATCAAAAAAAGTTGTACCAAAAAATCATTAATCATCATAAATTTCCTACCCTAGTCAATTTATTTGTACATTATAAATATAATTTTGTAGTAAGGAACATGGTTTGTCAACAACTCCCTTTAATAATTATGATACTATATTCAAAATTATTAAAGGGGACTAAAAAAACTTTAGCCCCTTTAACTTTCTTTGCTATATAGGATTCCAACCTCAACTAAAAACTTATGCATATAATGGGAAAGTTCTAAGATATTCTTCATTATAAAGCTTCCATGGGTCGAAACTATTAAGCAATGAATCTTTATAACTCACAATATAAGAATATTTCTCATTATATTTACATGCCGCTTCTTCTTTCAATTCTCGAAGAACTCAACATGCATAAGTTAAGTTTCAGTAATGGAGCACTATACTATCACCAAAATTTTATGTTCCCCAGAAATTTGATATGGTATAAGAGCCCCATCAACAGGTGTTTCATTCAGGTATACTCCTTTATCATCACCTCTTCTCACCTTTATATGGTATACACAGTTATTTTTTTTGTAATTTATTTCATATCCGTTCCATTCCTCCGGAATACAGGGTTCAATAGAAAATCCATCCCGGCCCTTTAGCTTAAGGCCCAATATTCCTTCCAGCCCTGCTCTGAACATCCATCCTGATGCTCCTGTATACCAACTCCAGCCGCCTCTTCCTTCATGTCCTTCTGCAGCATATATATCTGCAGTCATTACATATGGCTCTACTTTATATCTTTCACAATCCAAATATGACTTGGAGTGGTTTATTGGGTTAATCATATGAAAAATTCTCCAAGCTTTATAGCCATAGCCCAATTTTGTCATAGCTAATACTACCCAGGTTGCTGCATGTGTATATTGGCCTCCATTTTCTCTTACTCCAGGTACATACCCTTTAATATATCCTGGCTCCAGTTTTGAATTATTAAAGGCTGGTGTAAGCAAAAGCACCATTCCCATCTTTTCTTTCACCAGGTACCTTTCTGCCGCTGCCATAGCTTCCTGAGCCCTGGAATCTTTTGCAGCTCCGGAAATTACTGCCCATGACTGAGAAAGTGAATCTATCTGACATTCATCATTCTCAACAGAACCTAATGGTGTTCCATTATCAAAATATGCCCTTCTGTACCAACCTCCATCCCAAGCATTTTTCTCAAGATTTTCTCTTATAAGATCTCTCATACTTTTATATTTTTCAGCTAGCTCAACATCTCCTTTATATCTTGAAATCCCTTTAAAATTATCAAGTATGCTATATAAAAACCAACCCATCCATACACTTTCACCTTTACCTTCGTTTCCCACGGTGCTCATCCCGTCATTCCAATCCCCGCTTCCCATAAGGGGAATTCCATTTGATCCAAACTTCAGGGAAATTTCTATAGCTTTTACGCAGTGTTCGTATATTGAACCTGTTTTATCTGATTCAGGAGTTACTTTATATCTCTCATCTTCTCCTGGTTTTAAAGGCTCATCTTCCAGGTAGCCTGCCTCTTCATCCAGTATACTGTAATCTCCTGTATTTTTAATATAATCTATAGTAACATATGGCAACCATAAAAGATCATCTGAAAATCTTGTTCTTATTCCGCTGTTAACTACAGGGTGCCACCAGTGCTGAACATCTCCTTCAATAAATTGCCTTGAAGCATTCATGAGGATCTGTTCTCTTGTGAATGAAGGATCCAAAAAACCTATGGCCATAACATCCTGAAGCTGATCTCTGAACCCTATGGCACCTCCTGACTGATAAAAAGCTGACCGTGCCCAATATCTGCAGGAAATAGTCTGATACATAAGCCAACCATTGAGCAGAATATCCATAGTTTTATCAGGAGTTTTTACTTCCACTCTATGGAGCAGATCCTTCCAGTAGTTTTTAATTTCCAGAAGCTTCTCCTTTGAATATTCTATATTTCTATATCTATCTGTTATTCTTTTGATTTCATTCAAGTTCTCTTTTTGCCCCAGCATTACAACAAATTGAACTTCTTCACCGGGATTGATCTGTACCTTAGTATTGCAGGCCAAACAAGGATCATACCCTGCTCCGGCGGTATTTGAAAGCCTTTTATATTTCAAAGCCTTTGGAATTTCCACCGATCCTCCTCTTCCCAAAAACTCCGTCCTGTTTCCTGTAAATGAGATTTCATCCCCTCCGGCTGCAGTCAGATATGCATATGCCCTGCCAAAATGCTCACTGTAAGGATTTTTAGCATAAATAAACGAGCCACTTTCTTCTATACCAGTGAAAATATATTGTGCTGTATTCTGCGGAACAACTCCCAATACAATATGTGAATAATATGTTATTGATATTTTTCGTACTTCTGAACAATTATTTTTAAGTTTTATCAGTCCTAGTTTTACACTTTCATCCAACGGAACGAACACTGTCATCTCTCCGATTATACCTTGAGCTTCATGTTTATAACTTGAGTATCCGAAACCATGCTCTACTATATATTCTCCGCTATCCCTCAAAGGCTTTGATGTCAGCCCCCATACCCTGCCGGTTGTTTCATCCCTGATATATAGAGCTTCTGAAAGAGGGTCTGTAACAGCATCATTTGACCAAAGGGTGACTTTATTTTCTCTGCTGTTTTTATACCAGGTATAACTGCTTCCACTTTCAGATATATGAAACCCGAACTTACTATTAGATATTACATTTATCCATGGAGCCGGGGTATTCATATGTTCCTTGAGTCTGATTACATATTGTTCATTCTTTATATGAAATCCACCCAATCCATTAAAATATTCGAGATTTCCATCCGGAAACTTTAATGGACTTGCTTCATAATTCTTTTCTACGCTACTTATGGCTTCCCCCTCTTCTGGCTCGTGGTAATTCTTTTTAATCTGATCCATGAGACTTCCTTTTTGTGAATCAATTACAACCCTTGCTATCCCTATGAAAAATTCCACATCGCCGTTATCCATGGTTCCCTTGTTATATATAAATATACCTCCTGATTTATTGACTTTTTCTCTGGAATGACCTGAAGCAGCTAAGTCCCGGATTTTTTCCTGAAGTTCCTGTGTATAGAGAGTATTTTGAAGATTCAATATGACCAAATCAACCTTTAACCCTTTTAAAAACCAATATTCATGTGCCTTTAACATTTGTCTTACTAAATCCAAGTCTCTTTCACTTCTTATTATCAGCAGCATGATAGGTAAATCTCCTGATATTCCATAAGGCCATAAGGAAGGCTGAAATTTATTTATATTTTTTATATATTCTTCCCGATCCCTCAAGGTGGAGTTCATAAATAATATCTTTGATGCCATAAATTGATATAAGTTTGCCTGGGTTGATTTTATATCAAGATATTTCATATCTAAATAAGTTTGTGTTAATGCCATTTCAAAAAGTCTTTCTATATTCTTCATATCACTATATTTTTTTGAAAGATCTATAACTTCCTCCTTTGACTCTCCCACTGATGAAGTAAATGCT
>JBEHWK010000132.1:0-8747 GCA_040217795.1 Clostridiaceae bacterium | reverse complement strand
TTCTGGTGTTGTTCTGCAGCATCCCCCAATTAAACTGGCCCCATCTTCATACCATCCTTTTGCGCTGCTTCCGTGGCAATTTCCTTCTGAATGACCATTCCACTCCTTTGAATCCGCATTATATTCTTCTCCGGAATTTGGATATACTACAACAGGTTTTTTAGTGTTTCTTCTTATTTCTTTTATCAGGGATGAGACATATTTAGGAGCTGTGCAATTAAGCCCCACAGCAGCTACCTGATCATAATGATCTAATATGCGGGCACAATCTGCAATTAATGTGCCGTCACTTATCTGTAGATTGTTTTTGCAGCTGAAACTGATCCAGCAGTAAACACCTTTAAATTCCTCAAGCAACTGGGCAATGGCTTTTGCTTCAATAAAGCTTGGTATTGTCTCGCAGGCAAGTATGTCCGCTCCGGCTTCAACGAGAATTTTCATTCTTTCCCTGTGAAAATCCATCAACTCTTCTTCTGTTACCTTATAGTCTCCACGATACTCAGATCCGTCAGCAAGATAAGCTCCATATGGTCCTATGGAGGCTGCAATTAAAGGATATGGCCTGTTTTCTTTACTTTCTGCGTTTTCCCAAAAATCCCTTCTTGCCTCTGATGCAATTTCCACTGATTTTTTAATGAGTTTACGGGCTTCTGAAGGGCTGAACCCAGCTTTAACATATCCTTCAATAGTTGCCTGATAACTTGAAGTAATTGCGCAATCTGCACCAGAATTAAAGTAATCATAATGAACACTTTTAATTGCTTCCGGATTTTCTGCCAGTATTTTTGCTGACCAAAGGGGATCATTGATATCGCTTCCCCTTTTCCCCAGTTCCGTTCCCATTGCTCCGTCCAAAATAATTATTTTATGGTTTTTCAAAATCTTATCTATTGGATTCATAATACCAGGCAAAGCTATGCAGTTTAATGCTGCATAGCTTTGCCTCCTCCTCTCTGTTTTTAATTTAGAATAAGTCATTGACTATTCCTCATATTCAAAATTACATTCTTCAAGAGGAACAATCTTTGTTTTATTTACAAACTTATATACTGCATATAGTAGTATGAAAATTGGGATACATATATAGTTTGTTATAAAATCGAACCAGCTGAAGGTTTCAGCCTGGAATATCCATATATTTGCCCCGAATATGACAACAGTACATAAGATAACTGCCATAATTGGCCCAAGTGGATAAAACTTCGCCTTGAATTTCAGATCTTTTATATCCCTGCCCTGAGCTGCATAAGCCTTTCTGAATCTGTAGTGACAGATTCCTATGCCTAACCATGCGAAGAATGCTGTTATGCCTGAAGCGTTATAAAGTATATAATATATTTTCCCGTCCCCAATCAGGGATGCAAAGAATGCAGAACAGGCAACTAATGTTGTGGCATATATTGCATTTACAGGAATCCCGCGTTTATTTACCTTTGATAAAAACTTTGGTGCTTTTCCTTCCAATGCTAATGAATACAGCATTCTTGATGCCACATAAAGTCCTGAGTTTCCGCATGAAAGCACTGAGGTAAGAATTACCGCATTCATTACGCTGGCTGCAATTGCAAGTCCGGATTTTTCAAATACCATAGTGAAGGGACTATATGCAACACTGTCAGCTCCGCTTTTCAACAAATTCTGGTCTGTAAAAGGAATTAAGAATCCAATGACAAGAATTGCCCCGATATAAAATATCAAGATTCTCCAGAAAACCGCTTTTATTGCTTTAGGTACATTCTCCTGAGGATTTTCTGATTCACCAGCTGCAAGTCCCACTATTTCTGTTCCTGAAAAAGAGAATCCAGCAACTAAAAATACATTTATAAGGGAAAGGACGCCGCCTACAAAAGGAGCCTTTTTTCCTGCCCCGTCAGATAATACCCAATTGGTGAACCCGGGTGCATCATTTTTGAAAATACCCAGTATCATAAGAACCCCTACTATAAGGAATATTACTACTGTTGCAACCTTAATGCTTGCAAACCAGAATTCACTTTCTCCATAAGCCTTTGCTGACATCATGTTCAGACCGAAAATTATCACCAGGAATAAAATGCTCCACAAAGTAGTGTTTGTATCCGGGAACCAGAATTTAACTATAATGGAGCCCGCAACCAGTTCAGCAGCAACGCATATTGCCCAACAGAACCAGTAATTCCACCCCAGAGTGAATCCCAGTGCCGGATCCACAAATCTGCTGGCATAAGTTTCAAATGACCCTGAAATTGGCAGCATTGTTGCCATCTCCCCAAGTGAAGTCATTAAAAAGTAAACCAGAATACCCATTACAACATATGCTAAAATCGCTCCCCCGGGCCCTGCAGTGCTTACTGCACCGCCGCTTGCAAAAAACAGCCCTGTTCCTATGGATCCCCCGATGGCAATCATGTTCATATGTTTAGCCTTAAGGCTTCTTTTAAGCTTGTTTTCCTCCAGATTTTTTCTCTCAATCTCTGGTTTTATTTTTGCTTCCATTTTAATAACCTCCCTCACATTATTTCTATTACTTATTACTTTTATCTGTACCTGGAATATATTAAATCAATATCTGAACTTCATATGTTGCATTCATATATTCCATCAAATTGTCTTCATATTCATTTGCAATGACCAGCATAGGGTTTCTGTTATGTTTTTTCAGGTAATCCTTTATTATGGATGAATCCCATATCCCTTTCAGCAATTTTACCTGAAAACATAAATATTCGCCTGCTGGAAAAGTTTCAATGGCTTCATTTGCTATATCCGGCTTGTTTTTTAAATACATGAATATGTATTCAGGGGAGAATTTTTTCTCCATGAATTTTTCCAGATCTATAACATAACCAAACTGCCTTAAATATCGCAGGTGCTTTAATTCATCACTGTACTTGAGCCTTGTGAGACGCACTTCCATATCTGCAAGAGGTTCATCCTCATAACAGGGAACCTTAACCACATGCCGTTCTTCCATCCTTGCTATATATATGGAGTCAGAAGCATCCTTGTCTTTCAAATATGTAAAGTAGTTGATATACCACTCAATGTCATTGATGGATTCCTGGATTTCCTTCAATTTATCAAGAGATTTCCTTCTTTGATCCTCTAAAACCGGAATGAGATTTTCTACACTTCCCTCTTCCAGAACTTCCTTTATACTGCTGAGGGGAATCCCAAAATTCTGCAGATATTTGATTCTGTCAATATAGTGAAATTGATCAAAACTGTAATACCTATAGCCTGTAGCCGGATCTATATATTTAGGCTGTATCAGCTTTGTTTTTGCATAGTAGCGCAGTGTCTGGACTGTGACACCTAACAGTCTGGCAGTTTCACCGATAGAATATAACTCCTTCATCTTTTGTTCCCCCTCTTGTATTAATCTATGGATATTTTTTAACTAAAGCAGATAAATGAGCAGCGGTATTGTCAGGCAGCTGAACAATGTGGAAATCAATATTGTCTGGGAAGACAGAGTTTCATTGTTGTTATACTTTTTTGCCAGCATTCCTAAGCTTGTCCCAACAGGCATGCCTGAAACAATTACTGGAACTGCTAAAAGCCACTTATCCTGAATTTTAAAAATATACTTAAATAAAATCAATGTCAATAATGGCAATATCACAAGCCTTACTATTGTAAAGATGTATACCCCTCTATTTGTAAGCATTTCCTTAAGAGACAGTTCACTGAGCATGACTCCGATAACAATCATGGACAGGGGCACGCATGTGTTACCCACCATATCCAGAGTTCCGGTTAAAAGCGCAGGAAGATGCAGGTTCATTAGAAACAGTGCCAGACTTCCGAATGTAGCTATTAGTCCCGGATTTATAACGATCTTCCAGTCAAATGCATTTTCCTCTTTATTGTTGCTCATAAGTTTAATGCCTAATGTAAAAAATAAAATATTAAAAGGAATTCCGTATAGTATAACATAAAAAATTGATTCTTTTCCATATATGGATTGAAATACCGGCAGCCCCATATAGGAGGAATTTGAAAAAAGCAATGCAAAAATATAGACATTTTTCTTAGCCCTATCCTTTGTCAGTAACCTGGCTGAAATTATCCCTGCAATAAAAGCCAGTCCATATGCCGGAATTGATAAAGCAAGTATCCATATAGTCTGATCCAGTTTCTCAGAAGTCAAAGGAATATTCATACCTGAAATTGTAATTGCCGGCAATGCAACATTTATAACAAATTCCGAAAAGCTTTCTGCTGCTGTCTTTTTGATAATATTAAACTTTCCCAGCATATAACCAAGAAACATTGTAATAAAAAGTGCCGCCAGTTGAGTGTACACCTGATTAAGATTCATAGTTATCTCCTAAAATTGAATATTTCCTTTAAGGCCTCAATAATACAGCGATTTTCATATGGAGAACCTATGCTTATTCTTCCGATTGTTCCGTATTGAGGTCTTATAATAATCCCCCTTTTGACCAGTTTCTCAAAAACCTCATAATTATCTGTATGGAAATCAAGATAAATGAAGTTGGTTTCTGAAGGTACTGTATCAAAGCCCAGTTTTGTAAGTTCTTCATTCAGATACTTCTTCCCTTCAATATTGCTTTTGAAGGACTCCTCAACAAATTCAAAATCATCCAGGGCTGCAGATGCTCCTTCAATTGTTGCTATTGATGTGGCGTAAAGAGGCAGAACCTTAAACATTAACCCGATTATTTCCTCACTTCCAATTGCATATCCAATTCTGGCTCCGGCAAGTCCATATATTTTTGAGAATGTTCTCAGCACAACAACATTGTCATACTCTTTTGCGAACTTAATGCCGCTTACATAATTTCTGTCCTCAACATAGTCGATATACGCTTCATCCAAAACTATAATGACATTCCTGGGCACAGCTTTAATGAATTCCTCTATTTCTTCTGATTTCAGCAGTGTTCCTGTCGGATTATTGGGGTTACATATTATAACTATCTTTGTTTTGTCAGTAATTTTCCCCAATAGAGCTTTCAAATCATATCTGTATTCCGAATCCATTGGTGACTTAACTATAACGCCATTGTTTTTTATCACAAATGAATCATATATGGAGTATGTGTGTTCAGAATATGCCACCTCATCTCCCTGATTCAAAAAGCACTCTCCTATATATCTCAGGGCATTGCTTGCACCATCTGTCACAATTACATTTTCTGCTTTCACGTCAAATCTCCCGGCAATTTTTTTCCTTATGTCCAGAGTAATGTGGTCCGGATAAATATGTGACACCTCCACAGCTTTCTTCATTGCCTCCATGGCCTTTGGCGAAGGTCCTAAAGGATTTTCATTTGAAGCTAATTTGATGGCTTCCTTAAAACCATATTTTCTTTTTACTGTTTCCCTTGACAGTCCTGGTATATAGGCTTCCAGATTCTCTATCTCCGGACGTAACAACGCTTTAAACATATGAATTCTCCCTTCCTGAAAAACAAAAAAAACAAAAGCACTTTAATTTTCTGTTTATTAAGCGCCTTTGCTTTTATACTATTTTACAATCCTTATTTACTAAATGTTCCGGCAAAATCCCTTTGCTCAGTCTCATGACCACTTGTTCAAGTGCTCTTTTTCTTCCTTCCAGAAGAGAATCCTCTGAAATGAATGCCGCATGGGGTGTTACCACAACATTTTCAAGTTGTAATATTTCACTGTTATGATTTTTCTCGTCTTCAATAACATCAAGTCCCGCCCCGGCAATTCTTTTTTCCTTCAGAGCCTTTATCAACGCCTTTTCATCAATAATTGCCCCTCTGGATGTGTTAATTAAAAATGCTGCAGGCTTCATCCGGTTTATCTGTTCTTCCGAAATCATTCCTGCTGTTTCAGGTGTAAGTGGTGTGTGTATTGACACAAAATCCGACTTTTCCATCAATTCTTCCAGGGTTTCAGCTTTCTCAGCACCCCATTTTTCAATAAATTCTTTTGAGCTTCTGGGCGCATATACCAGGATATTCAACTTCAGTGCTTTCAACATGGGCATCATTGCCTGAGGTATTGCACCAAAGAATATTAATCCAATTGTTTTTCCTGTCATTCTATATGTCTTTTCACCCATAAAAGGATCCCAATATCCTTTTCTTACAGACCTGTCATAATACGATATCTTTCTTACTAAATCAATCATTAATCCTACTGCATGCAGCGCAACTTCTTCCACACAGAATCCCGGAACATTGGTGACACATGTATTATTTTCCGTTGCCGCTTCAATATCAATGGTATTGTATCCTATGCTTTGAAGAGCAATGATTTTACAATTAGGAAGCTGCTGCATCAGTTCTCTCGGAACAGTATCATAATCCAGCATGATTCCGTCTGCCTCCGCTATATATTCAGATTTCAGCTTCTTGCCGCCATTTTTTATTTCCACCAGTTCTATGTCTTTGATATTCCACTCTTCCAGCAATTGATTTTCATAATCCAGAGTCTGGTTCATATTATAATATACAACTTTATACATTTCACAAATCACCTCCCCGTTGAAGATATTATAAAATCTATACTTAGAATAGAGTCAAGGGGTCAGAAGCAAAAGAAAAAGTACAGTTAAAATGCTAATAACTGTACCAAATCTAATTATTCAATAGTTATAATTGCAAAACCTTCAATTCCTGATCCATCCTTAGCTTCTGCAATTACTACTACTTTACCATGGCTTACTGCAGTTAATGCACCATTACTGTCTATTTGTGCTTTGCCATCCGCATCATATACTCTCCATATCACATTTTCTTTTGCTGCATTGTCTGGAGATATTATTGCCTCCATTTGTATGCTTTCATTTTCTTTTAAACTTGTTGAACCATTTGATGCCTTTACTTTAATCCCATTGATCAAAGTGGTATTATTTATTTCATTTGAAGATTTTACTGCATTTGAAGATTGTACCGCATTTAAAGCAGTAGATTGACCAAAATAAAAAGCAATAACTACGGTAAAGATTGACATAAATTCTCTCGGCTCTATATAGTTTTTAATAGCCATAAAACAAAATACAATTGTGAGCATCAAGGATATTATCTTCTTTATTTGTAATAAATCTATTATCCAATCTTTATACGTTGCCTTAGTTAATTCTTTAAGATTTTTTGGGGACATGATAACTCCTCCCAAATTAATTTCTTATGTATTTTTATTCCATAGGTTTCATTCTCTGCATTCGGCTCATTAAAACTTATCATCTATAGGATTATTTTATGCAGCTTACTGGCCAGGGGGAATATTTTTTATTCCTTTTATAGCAGGTATTTTGAGAAGCATTCCCTGCAATAAAAAAATCGCCAAGGCGACTATGCGCCGTCGATTTTTTTCTCGCATCTGCCTTTCCGAACGTATGTGAGGAAAATCTGGCAGGCGACAAATTCTCTTTTTTATTCTTTAGTATTGCATCTAGACTTCGTATAATCTCATGTCCTTTAAGTTATCCACAGATTTCAAAAAATATAATTTCCTAAAGAATAAAATAACCCACGACAATTCACATTATCGTGGGTTTCATGGTGGAGGCGAAATACGACCTTTAAAATAAAGTTATAAAGCACAAATATCCAACTTCCAAAACAGCCTCACCAAAACCATCTTTGATAAATTCTATAACCGCTTCAGTATTGTTATCAATAATTCTTGAAAAAGCTGCAATATAATCTTTTATATCTTGAATATCTGGTTCTTTAATTTTATTCATACAATATTTCAAAAATACAGCGTACCTTACTAATAAATACTCTATTATAATCATTTGAAAAGAAATGGTCATTTCCTCAATATCATCGCTTACACATCTGCTTAAAATTTTAGATACAATGCAATTTTCAATGAGCTGATTATGTTGTTCAAAGAAACTTTTATAATGATGCCACTTAGCTGAAAGACTTCTGATTTTAATATTTTCCCCAAAGTCAGAAATATCTTTTAAAAGAGTCTCTAAACCAGATACTTCCTTATAATTCTGTATAATATCCAAAAATAGATTATTAATTTCTTCAACTGAATCATTTATATTTAACTCTATTTCCTGATACATATCTGTAAGCTCTTGTATATACTCTCTGTTCTTATACTTTTCCAAGTCTTCTAATAAAATATCTTCTCTTAAATTTTCTTTTTCTAAAATAGTTAACAGCATTTGAAAACTAATAATCAGCTTATTTTCTAATGGAAATTTTTCCTGTTGTATAATATTAACCAGAGCTTCCCTAATTTTAAGTTCTGATAAATTACTTTTTGAATCAGTATCACTTTCTGAAATGATATTTATTTTTCCAGTTATGCTGCTTATAATTTCCACTACTTCGGGACATGCACATGATAACGAAAGTTCCTTTCTGTCTTCAAAGATATTCTCTATCCTGGGGAACATATGGCATGTTAAAGATAAATACCCTTCTCCATGGCTTTTTACTATCTTGCATAATCCCTGTTTATCCAAAAACGGACATGTTTCATTAGTTTCCTTATTTATAAAATACTCTGTTTTACTTCCGCATTTTTTTGTTTTCACATTATTTAGAATATGATCGGACTTTTGATTTTCTTTTTTCCATTTATTATAGGTATCAGTATCTATACTAACGTCCAATCCTTCACAACATGTAAATCTGCATTTATCAGCTGTGCACTTAAACTTATCATAATTTGAAATTTTTAATATATCTATTGCTTTACCCATATAATGCAACTCCAATTTTTTATAATATTAGCTTAAACATTCATTAATTTATATTGAATAAATATCGGAAAACTCTATGTTAATCATTTCA
>JBEHWK010000131.1:0-8991 GCA_040217795.1 Clostridiaceae bacterium | reverse complement strand
CTTGTAGTTATTGATAAGTGGTATCCATCAAGTAAGACTTGCCATGTTTGCGGAGAAATCAACGACGAGCTTACACTTGCTGACAGAGTTTGGACTTGTTCCTGCGGAACAATACATGACAGGGATAAAAACGCTGCCATAAATATCAGGAATGAAGGCTGCCATATGCTTGATATAGCCTAAATCAGTATAGAACCGTTGGGCAAACGTGGATAGCTTGGTAATCATACTGGCGTTGGCTGGTACATCCCAAGAAGCCCCCATCTCTTAGCGTAGAGTAGATGGTGGGAGTATGTCACTAAGTTATCTATAAGATAAAATATTAGTCTGTATCTTGAATTACTATGTAAATAAGATGCAGACTTTATTTTATAGCATAGGAACCTTATTATATACTTTTAAGAATATCACTATCCTGGTTTTATATCTTATTGATTTCATTATTGTAATAATCAAATGTCTCTCTATCGAAACAGATTATCGCCACTTTTTCTATCTCTTCATTTTCATTCAGGAATTTTTTTATTGCTGAAACAGCTATTTGAGATGCCTTATCTAAAGGAAATTCATAAATTCCTGTGCTTATGGATGGAAAAGCTACAGTCCTTATTTTGTGGGAGTTCACATAATCTTCGGCTTCTTTATATAACTTATCAACTAATGTTATTCTTTCTTCATCATGAAGCCTTGATGTCTGCTCCTTTATCACGCGTTTCCATTGTTTCAGATATATCTCTTTATAATCCACGGCTGTTTTAAGACTGTTAAAGTATGCATTCTCCAGGAGCTTTTGTTCATTTGCTGATCCTCCATACCATATGGGACCCACCGCGTGAATTACCCACCATATATTATTTTTCCCTAATCCATAAGACTTTGTTATTCTTGCTTCTCCAGTAGGACAACCGCCTATCCCCAGACATTCATCCTCCAGTTCATCTCCTGCTGCTCTGTGAATGGCTCCGCATACTCCGCCGCCTTTTAAGAGCCTGCTGTTTGCAGCATTTACTATTGCATCAAATTTAACCTCAGTAATGTCTCCATAAATTACTTCCAATCTTTTAACCATATAATCAACACCTCTTATTGAATTTTATAAAATTTCAATGAAATCTGGCCGAAGTAATAATCACTTCAGCCACCTGCTGCTTTTTTTAATTCTTGTACCGAAAGAACCATCTAATTTCACCCATCACTTTGTAAAATCCAGCCCAGATTCATAACAACACCGCTGTCTTTTCTGACGAAAGCAACAATGCCTAAAATAAATCCAGTCACTGCAAATGCTTGTAACGGAGTTATATCAAAAGTTATCTGATTCTTCGGTATCCGTAAATCCTGGCAAAAATGGAGTTCACCTTTCATCCAGAAATTCACCCCACTTTTCATGATGCCCCGAGAATCGGCACATGAAAGATGCATAACAGTAAACACAGGCATGAGTACATCCAATATACGGATTCATGCAGTGTTGAAAACCTGGAATTCCAGTCTTCCTCAAGGCAGACTTGCACAATATTTCTCTTGGTATTATCTTTACGGGCATTTTTTATCCCCCTTCAGCTTCCACTGTGATAAATTCAGAAACTGATTTAGCTTAAAGTTCTTAAGACAATAACCCTTGTACCTTAATTATACTACTTGGATATCTAAATGCAATGCTGCCATGCATTCTGAACTGCCAGGATACTATAAAATCCAAACATTCATTAGTTCAATCACATACATCACTTTCTAATGCAAAGTTAAGGGATTTTGAAACAAAAAAGAGTTACGAAATTTAGTTTATCATTGGGAAACTAACAAGGGTGAATTCATTGGTATAGGAAAGGAAGTAAAAAATCAAGGTGAGCCAATGGTATGGAGTGCTATCGAAAATGATAAAACAGCAGATATAAAGAAATCTTTAGGTATTATTCCTGAACATAGCAAAAAATGAAAACAGCACATGAGATGAATCCCATATTATTTTCCTATTTTTCTGTATAGAAATATTAAGTATTTCAGAGTATGTCATACCTTGTGCAGGCTTACTGCTGTTCATTGTCCAATCGTATCCATAATTTCAAAGCCCTGCAGCCATCTTCTCTTTCGGAATATATGGAATAACAGAATTCAACTGACTTTCGAACCACTTCTGAGAAGCTATTGGCCCCGGGGTTCCGGCTGAGTAGTGCTCATCATAAAGCATTATTATAAAAAAATCACAATAGTCCGATATTACTTTGTAATCATAAGTTGCACTGCTATCCGAAGGCAAGTCTACCGAAACATAATAACCTGAACTATGAAAGCTATTGCACAACTCTTTTATAAATTCAGTATATGCACTTTTATCCCTTGAATCTAAGTTTTCAAAGTCTATATTTATTCCATGGTATCCCCCTGCCTTTACAAGGGTTGCCAATTCCTTCACAAACCAGTTTCTCTTTTCCTGTGATGAAATCATGTTGTGAACTATTTGCCCGTCAAATTTTTCATTAATAATATTATTGATGAGGGGCATTTCCTTTATTCCGTTTTCCTTGATAAGAGTGTCTATTTCAACCTGTTTATCGCTGGATCGGAACTACACTGCTGAGATGAAATCTCCTGGTATTTAAAAATCAAAACAACACATACTAAAATTAAGATTTTTTACAGGAGGAATTTTATGTGGATAAAATAAATATTCAAAGAGAAGAAATACAAAAAATATACGGGAAGGTAAGCCCATTTGAATTTAAGGATAAGCTCATAGAACTGGCTACAGGGAGCCGGAAAATTACACGCACTCTTTTAGATGCCGGGCGAGGCAATCCCAACTGGATATCATCAACTCCCAGAGAAGCTTTTTTCACTTTCGGTACTTTCGCAGTGGAGGAAGCAAAAAGGACCTGGCAGGAAAATGATTTGGCAGGTATGCCTCAAAAGAATGGTATAGGTAGAAGATTCAGGACTTTTGTAAATAAAAACGGGAATCTTCCGGGAATTAAACTCATAGAAGAAATTATTGACTATGGAATCAGGGAAAATAATTTTTCTGAGGATGAATGGGTATATGAACTTGCCGATGCAATCATCGGTGATAACTACCCTGTTCCCGGCAGGATATTGAAACATATTGAAAAAATAGTTCATGCTTTCCTCGTTCAGGAGATGTGCTATAATAAACCACCTGCAGGAAGGTTTAATATATTCGCTGTGGAAGGTGCTACTGCAGCCATGTGCTATATATTCGATTCATTGATTGCAAATGAATTGCTGTCCAGAGGAGACAGAATTGCCCTTATGGTTCCTATTTTCACCCCATATTTAGAAATCCCGCTGCTTCCGAGATATAATTTTCAGGTTGTGTATATACATGCATCTGAAACAACATCAGACGGAACTCACACATGGCAGTATCCTGAATCCGAATTAAACAAACTGTCAGACAAATCAATCAAGGCCCTGTTTGTAGTCAATCCCAGCAATCCGCCCTCAGTAGCCATTAATCCTTCCTCAGTAAAATACTTAAAAGAAATAGTACAGCGAGACAATCCTAACCTGATGGTAATTTCTGATGATGTGTACGGAACCTTCACAGATAATTTCCGTTCCCTCATGGCTGATTTGCCTTATAATACCATAGGTGTATACTCATTTTCGAAATATTTTGGAGTTACAGGCTGGAGATTAGGAACTATTGCACTGCATGAAAATAATGTCTATGATTTTCTGATTAAAAATTTGCCGGTATACTTTAAGCAAGAGGTTAATCAAAGATACAGCGCTCTTTCAACCAATCCCGAGGAGATACCTTTTATAGACAGAATCGTTGCAGACAGCCGGCAGGTAGCCCTTGAACATACTTCAGGATTATCAACCCCCCAGCAGGTACAGATGGCATTTTTCTGTGCATTTGCTTTAATTGACGATAAAAACAACTATAAAAATCTTACCAAAGACATATGCAGGCGCCGCCAGAAGCTTCTATTTGAAGGGCTTGGCCTGAAATTGAGAATGGATCCATACGATGCAGCATATTATACAGAATTTGACCTTCTTGAATGGGCTTCCGAATACTATGGCAGCGATTTCTCAGAATATATGCAGAAAAATCATAAGCCAGTTGATGTGCTTTTCAGGCTGGCTGAAGAATCCTCTATCGTTCTGTTGAGCGGCAGCGGATTCCAGGGACCTGAGTGGTCAATCCGTATTTCATTGGCTAACCTGAGTGATGAGTCATATTCCTTGATTGGTCAAATCCTTCACAGAATACTGGAAGAATATGTTGAAAAGTGGAATTCCTCAAAATCACTTGTTACTACTTAAAATGAAAATTTACTGCCAGCTGGTTTTACAGCTGGCCATTTATTAAAATACATTTTCTAATAAACCTTCTTTTGTTAATTCGAGAATGTGCTTAGGAAGACCTAATCCGAAATAACCTTCCAGATTTTTTAAGGCCTTTTCCCAGTCAGCATTATTCAGCATATTTTCAATACAATTCTGACAAAGCAAATATTTACTTTCAGTATAATATACGGCACTCCCTGTATTTAATTTCCTTTTACAGCTGTCACAAATACTCTTTCCGATTCCGTCATAAGTTGCATTGACCAAATACCATGCTTTTAACGCAAGATATACTTTTTTAACAATTTCCGAACCGGTTACTCCTGAAATCTTAACTTTCGTTCTGTATTCGATTTCAACAGCAGGCTTCTGCCCTATGGTAACTAAATAAATATCCGGCTTTTTACCAATACCTAATAAACCCCTTTTTCCAGCAGTTTCAACTTCGACAGATTCAATCTGCTCATTTTCTGTTAAATAGAACTGAACTTTTACTTTTGCTTCCTGCTGTTCAAATGCTTCCACATGCTTGAATTTTTTCTGTGTATCTGTTACTACCCTTCTGTCAATTATTATTACGTCTTTAGGAACCTCTTTTTCTGCTCTTCTAAAAGCAACTTCTTCATTTGCACCACTCATCTTTATAATATAAGTTTTTGCAGGAGATATTACATTCTCACTAATAAGAACCTGCCCGAAGGTCACTTGTGAATTCAGTTTCTCACGAGCTTGTTCTATAGAATCTCCCTCAACTGTAATTTTATGCAATCCTTTAGACATACTATTGCATCCTCCTTATTTAATTCTGTACTATAATAACTATGAAACCATTTGATATGGTGGACTAAAGGTGAATAAAATATTGAAATTGATTGAATAAACAAAATTGCATCATAAATTTTACTGTATTATCTAATTCTATATGAACAAGTGAAATTCCTCTAATTTATGCAGGATATTTCAAATATTTTCCACTTTTTTTGCATGCTCCATTATTAATTTTACTTCATTCACAATCACAGTCATTGTATCAAAAGAGGCTCTTATTTTATATACTGATACTTTTTACAGTAATACCCTCTATAGCTTTCAGTTCTTTTTCAAGCTCCAGAATTTCATCCGGTTTGGAGATAAGATGTAATATAATAATCCCTCTTTCGGAACAGGAAGTTTCACTTATTTCATGAACTCCCACTCTTGTTTTTATTAAACATCCATATTTGGTCAATACTGTCTGTGCCTCAGGTGCATGCGCGCTTCTGGGATTTATTGTGATAGCCATAATTGTTGTTTCCATGAAAAACCCTCCATTTACATCCATGTAATTAAACGTATACAAACATTGCCTCTTTTGACATTGCCAAGTATTATTATAGCATAACAAATACAGAAATTGTATTGATGTCAAACTTTGAAAACCACGAACCTAAACATAAAAAAGAGAGCATCAGCTCTCTTTTTTATGTCTGTTAAGATAATCTGTAATCTCTTCACCATTAATCAATCCATTTTCTGTTATGATGCCGTTAATTAAATTATCCGGAATCAAATCAAAACCTGCTTCAATTACATGAGGTTTAAGATCAATGCAAATTTTAGATGAATCGCATATTATGTAAACAGGAACAGGTGATATGTGTTCCGCTGCCATAGATGCCAGTTTTAAGCTGGGATAACCATTCACTGCTGAACCATCAGAAAGTACAGAATCTGATCCCAGCAAAACTATATCTGTTCCATTCAGGGATTCCTGTGAAATATCATCATCAACTATCCTGCAATCAATCCCGTATTCTTCAAGACGAAACTTGGTTCTTTCACCATAATTCATACTCCCTGATTGAGACTTCAGTATAAATACAGATATCTGTTTATCCTGCCAGGCAGCCTTATGAATTACTTCAATGAAAGTGGAACTATAACTGCAGGTAGCGATGACAGAGCCTGCATGAATAAAATCAGCAGCATTTTGAATACTGCGCTCCTTGTTTAAAATAAGTTCCGCAATCAATCTATCTGCAGTTTCAACACAATGAGTGCGCATTAATTCCATTGTTTTTTCCATTCTGATATAGTTGTGCAGCCTACTATTGAATTGATGTGCGCAGTTCCTTAGAGTAACCATGGAAGGTCTGCATTCAGCCAGAAAATCAGTAATCTTCCGAAGCTCCAGGATGAAATTGTCTATATCTGGTGCATTACTGGATATTGCTGCCTGCTTAATCACCTGTAAAGCCTGAATGGCCAATTCGCTGGCTCCGCTTGTTTTATTTGCCTTAATATCATTGATTAAATCCATAATTGTCTTCATTTTACCTTCTCCCAAGCTTCGTATAAACCAGGTACAGTATTATAATGGAGTATTTGTTCTGGAGCAATCCAGGTATGATCACTTTGTTCCCAGTCCAGTGTTATTTCATTTTTGTCAGCTATATTAAAACGGAAGGGATGAACGATCCATCTTTTTTCCATAACTTCATCATTTACAACCAGAACCTCACCCTTCTTTATCAATACAGCATTTTCTGAATTCAACCCGGCTTCCTCTCCCAGTTCCTGCCATGCCTGTTGGACAGCAGTCTTACCTGTTTCTATATACCCGCTGATTCCAGCCCATTTCTGCTGGTATGAACTGACACTTCCGCTCCTTTTCAATATTAGCACTTTTCCGTCACTTTCCACAAAACACGTAACAACATGAGTTTCATTCACAGTAATCCCTCCGATGCATATCTTTTATTGTGACAGGGTAAATTCAGCAACCATGTATCCAACTCCGAAGGGTCCTTCATAAGATAAAACCTCAGATGTGTAGTCTCTGCCTTCAAATACCCCAAGCAAAAATAAAATTGACCTTAATCCGCACTCTGCTCCATTTTGCAGAAATTCAGGGTCAATCCTCAGCAGCCTTTCAGCATCCTTTTCTTTTACCGCCTTGACTATAATCTCATCCAGTTTAGGCCCTGCAGGATGATAACCATATGGACCGTCATTCTTCAATACATGTGACAAATCCGCTGAAGCAATGACAGCTATACGTTTCTCTGATTTGTCTATATCTTTTCCATATTTCTTTCCAAGGTCATAATAGTATTTATAAGATGAATGGGTTACCAGAACTTTATTCAGTTCAATATCGGGAATAACAAATTTCCCAAGGTAATAGAGAGGCACATTGTATCCATGCTCTAAATGAGGTGAGATTATCAGTAATTCATCAGGCTTTGTTTCCCCTAATTTTCTTGCAGCAAGTTCCAGGGCTGAAATAGTGTTATGCACTTTTTTAATCTTTTCCCTGCCTATTTCCGGAATGATGACAGAGGGATGTGGACTGATCACACCAAAGGTCAGCATAAAATCTCCTCCTATTCTTTTTAGATAAATTTCTTATGTTTCTCAGAATACTTTTCTATATCTTAATTATACTACCTTCAAATCTGTATACAACTGCAATCGTTCTATATGGATATTCTCACAGTTTTTCCTAAAATTACAGATAATTGATTTTGAGGAAGCCACGGGCATTTTCACCTAGAAGTTCATTGCTTAGTCCGGAATAATTATTAAAATATGCCTCTAATCCTCCCAATTTCATATTCAGCATTATCATTATATAATCTGTGCCAAACATTAAACGTTTTTTAAGGATTTCATTTCTTTTTATTAAATCATTGATTTCTGAGGCAATCCCCTTTTTGGTGAAGTAGCTTGTGTCAGCATAGATATTCGGATGATTTTCCATGAGTTTTATTATTGTATTCATCCATGTACTGTCACCTCCGCCAAAGTGCCCAAAGTTTATCCTTAGTTCAGGCCATCTGTTCAGGACAGGTATCCAGTTCTCAGGATTTGCATAATACTTGCTCTTATTCCCATCAACACTTTTGAAATTCTCTATGTGAGGTTCTGTGTCCCAGCTTGTAACAAAGTTTTCTTTCCTTAAATTTGGAAATCCTCCGAATCCACAGTGCACCGTAATTGGAATATCATGCTCTGAGCAATATTCAAAAATTGGGATAAGATTTGGGTGTGTAGGTAAATAACCAAGGGGCGGATAGATTTTTAGCCCTTTAAAGACACCATTTCCTCTATTGATTTTTTTCTCTATAAGTTTCATTACTCCGATTTTGCGGGGGTCTACAGCAAGAAAGGGAAATACTTTATCCGGATATTTTCTGCTTAATTCCTCAAGGTCATGCATATGCTTCTTATAACCAGGAGACATTTCAATTCCTGCAAGAGCATAACGATCAAATTCTTCTGAGGAAATATTAAGAAGAGCATTCTTTGCATCATGGAAAACAGTATCAATCATTAATAATGAACCTGTCCTATTATCAGTTGATTCAGGCTCCCCCTTAGGTAATTTTTGAAATTCCTCTATTACTATTTGTTTAATATTGTTAAGATGTTTGTAAAAGTTGTTTTTCTGTTTTTCCTGGATCCTAAAAGGTTTAAATAGAGTACTCTGCTGTCTGGACTTTAGTTTATTGTCTCCCTTGTTGTCGTCTAATGCATAGTATATGTCCATCATGAGGGGAACAACAATAAGGGAAGCTTCTTCACCAAAGGAGCTCTCATGAAATTTTTTCTGGCCATAAATATAATTATCTTCACAATCAGATGCTACAGCCTTAATGAGTCGTGCTGTCCATAAAGCAAGTTCTCTGA
>JBEHWK010000130.1:0-9033 GCA_040217795.1 Clostridiaceae bacterium | reverse complement strand
AAAACTGACGTTGCTGGCTAAAACCTGAAAATTTACTCCTTGTGTATATTCATTAATATCTAAGCCAAAAAGACTGTTAGGATTTCTATCCTGCATCCTTAGCCTCCATAAAATTTCTCCTAATGATAGAATATCCAACTTCCCTTAATATAGTTACACTTTATTTTTACAATTTTTCCATAACCCCGGTGCTCCTTTTTTCACTTTCACTTGTCCATATCTTTTCTTCCAGTATATTAATGCTGGTGACAATAAAATAGCACAATCCGAAAGATCCGAAGACATCTGCCACAAGGTGCTGCTTTATAAACAGAGTTGACAGAATAATAGCTGCAGCAAGCACTACCGTAACACCCCTCTGAAAAGACCTGATATTTTCAAGCTTGTAAATATAATACCCAAGTACAAGTGTGGTATAAACATGAAGGCTTGGAAAACAATTGTATGGCTTGTCATTATTATAAGTATATCTTAACAATTCCGATAAAAAGTCATTACCGGCAACTTCAGGTCTCACAATAGTCGTCTGAAAAAACATATATATTATGTAACTGACTGCGGTGCCTATACATAAAGAATACACAGCCATAAAATAGCTTCTCTTATCCTTAATCAGCAAAAAAACAGTTCCTGCCACAATAAATACATACCAGCTCCAATACGGAATCACAAATATCTTTAAAAACGGTATAGACCTGTCTATTCCTGTAGCAAGATCCCGGACTTTGTTCCAAGGCCTGTTGAAAACCGGATATAATGAGCTGATAAGCAAATAGATCATAAATATCCAGGCATGCTTAACATATTCTTTAATTTTTTTCATAACTCTCCATCCTCTGTAACATAATATTTATATTTTAATATAAAAACCGCCACAAAAGAAAGTCAGAATTCTTAACATTTCCTTAAATCCAGTTAAAAATGACTTTTATTGCATACTCCCTGAATCTTTTTATTTCCTAAAGAGAAAAAAGGCTTTTAAAAAAGCCTTATTCCCTTACTGTTTTAAGTGATTTTTCTATTATTATATCGAGAAGTTCTGAGAATCCTATATTCTTTCCTGCAGCACTTTTTGGTATAAGTGAATTTTTAGTCATTCCAGGAAGAGTATTGACCTCGAGAATATATGGAACACCATCTTTAACTATCATATCAACTCTTGCATAAACAGAACATTTCAATGCTTTGTACGTAGCTAATGCCATTTGCTCAACCTCTTTATGAAGTTTTTCCTGAAGCTGGATTACAAATTCATCCGCACCGCCGTCTGCATACTTTGAAGCATAGTCAAAAAATGATGACTTAGGTTTTATTGCTATAACGGGATACATCTCGTTATCAATAACAGGGCATGTAATTTCGTCACCTTTAATGTACTCTTCAATCATTACTTCCAAGTCCCATTTCAGAGCTTCTTTCACGCAATTCTCTATTTCCTCTTTTTTGTCCGTTATAAAAGTAGCTACGGATGATCCTCCTGAATTAGGTTTAATAACCACCGGGTATCCGAATTCTTCTATTTTATCATAATCAATTTCCTCAACAGATGAGACATTAAACCATCTTGCAGTTCTTATATCACAGGCTTTCAACACCTTTTTAGTCATGTCCTTATCCATACATACAGAAGAACTCATTATTCCACATCCTGAATAAGGAATTCCCAAAGTTTCCAGTACTGCCTGCACAGCTCCGTCTTCTCCAAACTTTCCATGAAGGGCAAGAAGTGCAAAATCGATGCCTTTAACCTTCTCAATCAATTCTTCCTTGCTGTTTAAAAGTATCGGAACCACCTGATATTTGTTCTTATCAAGATTCTCTACAACTGAATTTCCACTGGCAATAGATATTTCTCTCTCTGAAGAAACTCCGCCCATTATAACTCCAACTTTCATAAATGACCTCCAAATAATAAACTACTTATATTAATAATTATAGCATCGATATCTTGCAGTGTACCACACCACTAGCAGGTGATTTCATTGCTATTTTCCCGACATGTTCTCCTTATAGAACTTGCAGTAGTCATTTATTACACATCTTTCGCAATCAGGTTTTCTTGCAAAGCAGCATCTTCTTCCATGAAATATAAGAAGATGGTGTGTATGCGTCCACATGTCCTGAGGGAGTTCCTTCATAAGCTGCCCCTCTGTTTTTTCTACATTGGAAGCGTCCGCCAGGCCAATCCTGTTTGAAACTCTGAAAACATGGGTATCTACTGCTATAGCCGGTACCCCGAAGGCATTTGAAAGGACAACATTGGCTGTTTTCCTTCCTGCTCCTGCCAGTGAAGTGATTCCCTCCATGGTTTTAGGAACTTCCCCTCCAAAGTTTTCCTTCAGCTGCCTGCACATAAGGTATATATTTTTGGCCTTATTTCTGTAAAGTCCGATCTGCCTGATCCTGTTTTCCAGTTCTTCATTGCTCAGAAGCAAAAAACTGTTCAGATCAGGATATTCCCTAAACAAGTCCTTTGTAACTTCATTTACTTTCTTGTCAGTAGTCTGAGCTGAAAGTATCGTAGCCACCAAAAGCTGAAAAGGAGAATCATGATTTAACTCGCACTGTGCATCAGGATACTCTTCTGTTAAAAGTTTTAAAATGAGATCCGTACTTTTCTTCATACACCCTCCTGATTATCAGGCATAAAACCCTCTGTATCCCTCTGGCAGAAGATTCGCTATGCCCTTCATTATAAATGTAAGCACCCTTTCATCATACGCATGTTTGTCTTCACCTTTTTCCTTCAGAGGAAGAGTGAAAGGTTCTCCAAACTTCACATTCACGTCACTATAGTTCCATTCTTCCTTTGACATGTCTCCTTCTTTATTTATCGGAAGAAGATTATCGGTTCCTGTCATTCCTATAGGCACAATTTGCGCCTTTGTAAGCCTTGCAATCAATAATATGCCTTTCTTCGCCTCTATCAATGCTCCAGTTCTGCTTCTTGTTCCTTCAGGAAAAATCAGGATATTATTTCCTTCCCTCACGGACTTTACAATGCTTGTTATAGCATCCTTGTCAGCAGAATTTGGCTTTATATTAATGGATTTAACCAGTTTTGCACCTAAACTTGTTACAGGATCATCTGAAAGTTTCACTCCTGCTATAAAAAAAGGATCATATTTTTCCTTTAAAATTCTATCCAAAATAAGCCCATCAGAATTACTTAAATGGTTGCAGATAAAAATCTTCGGGCCATTTGCCTTTTCTACATTTTCGAATCCTTCAACATTTATTTTTGCATACTTATCCAAATATCCGTTTGCCACTTTTTTTGCTACAAATACAAACCATTTTTCCGGCATCATATGTATTATTCTCGCTACAGATTTTGATATCATTTCATTTTCCCCTTACTTTCACGAATTTATTAACCAATTATTTATTATAAATTACTTTTACTGTAAAGTCTATCCAAATACCCTTTAATATAGGTGGAATTAAATCGACTTCCATGAAAAACTTTCCCGTTTTTCGTGTATTTCCTGATAAGTAGATTTCTTATCAGAACATTTTTTCCTCTCCATCCGCAGGAAGTTTTTTTTAAGGTCTCCTTAAACTGCCTGTTTTCTATTTCAAGTATTTCATCTCCATGATTTAAATTCATGAAATCCAAAGGATAAAATTCAGGAATTGTGCTTTTCTCAGCCTTCAAATTGTACGGGCATAGCTTTTGGCAGCTGTCACATCCAAAAACCCTTCCATCCAGCAAATTAAACCACTTATCCTCAATTTGTTTTTTTTGTGTTATATAGGATAAACATATATTGGGGTTTTTCTTATCCTTTTTTATTGCTTTTGTAGGACATTCTGTATAACATATATTGCATTCCCCGCACTCAGTGAATTTGTTCATATCTTCAAAGGATCTCTCCTCTGAACATTCAATCTCCAGATCAGTTATAATTTCCCCCAAAAATACAAAGGATCCATACTTCTCTGTAATAAGCATGTTATTTTTCCCTATAAACCCTATTCCCGCCAGGTATGCTATATATCTTTCGGGCAAAGCATTGGAATCCACAAAATAATGCGTCTCTCCTCCAAGGCTGTTGATAAAGCTGCAGATTTTTTCCATATACCCCGTGACAACATTATGGTAATCCAATCCCCTGGTATATACGGAAAATCCGTTGTCTGAATATTCATAAGCATGAAGATAAGGGAAAGCTATAGAAATTATAGTCTTCCCCTTTTCATAATAATATTTTGGATTTATTCTCTTATTAATATCCTTCTCTTCAAATTCATTTTCAAGAGAACTGCTTTTTCTGCTTATATAAAAATCTTTAAGCTCATCAAAAACTCTGCACTCTATAAATCCTGCCAGTTCCAACCCAAGAGAATTGCAATAATCTAAAATCTTACGCCTGTGGTCTTTTTTCATAAACTAAATCACCATTTCATTGTACATTTTTCTTATTTTGCCTCTTAAATCTGTTATTTCAATAATTTCAGCTGAAATTTTCACAATGTTTCTTGCCGGTATTCCTACTGCTGTTCCATTTTCAGGAACATCCCTCAACACTACTGCATTAGAACCTATCTTAGCTCCATTGGAAATTAAAATTGGTCCGAGCACCTTTGCTCCGCTGCCTATAACTACGTTATCTCCAACAGTAGGATGTCTCTTGCCCTTTTGTTTTCCTGTTCCTCCCAGAGTAACCCCATGGTAGATAAGAACATCATTGCCTATTTCTGCAGTTTCACCGATAACAACTCCCATTCCGTGGTCTATTACAAGGCCTCTGCCTATTTTAGCTCCCGGGTGAATCTCTATTCCAGTGAAGAATCTTGCCATCTGAGAAATAAGTCTGGCTAAGAAAAATAACCTTTTAGTATACAAAAAATGTGCAGCTCTGTATACAATCATCGCATGGACACCAGGATAGAGCAATAATACTTCTAAAAAGCTTCTTGCTGCAGGGTCATTTTTCATGATCCTGTCAATATCATATCTTAAGTTTTTAAACAAGCTTACCACTTCCAATTCTTATTAATCATATATACCCATGGAGATATATTTTTCTCCTCCATCCGGCGCTATTGCAAGGACTTTTTTGCCCTTGCCAAGCTTTTTGGCAACCTGAATAGCTGCATATAAAGCTGCCCCTGAAGATATTCCTATAAGAATTCCTTCCTTATCTGCAAATTCCTTGGTAATTCTAAATGCGTCCTCATCTGAAACCGGAATAACTTCATCTACTGCAGAAGCATCATAAACGTCAGGAACAAATCCCGCTCCGATACCCTGTATTTTGTGAGCCCCCGGATTCCCTCCGGATATGACAGGAGACCTTGCTGGTTCTACAGCTATTACTTTAACAGAGCTATTATGCTTGTTTTTCAGGTTCTTGCCGACTCCTGTTACAGTTCCTCCTGACCCTACACCTGCAACAAAAGCGTCTAAATCTGGAATATCCTTGTATATTTCTTCCGCAGTTGTTTCAAAGTGTTTTTCAGGGTTAGCCAGATTAGTAAATTGCTGTGGCATGAAATATCCGTGCTTTTCAACTAATTCATCAGCTTTGGCAATGGCTCCGTTCATACCTTTAGCACCATCAGTAAGTATAAGCTCTGCTCCATATGCTTTCAAAAGGTCTCTTCTTTCTTTACTCATTGTTTCCGGCATGGTTATTACAACTCTGTATCCCTTTAATCTTCCTATCATAGCTATTCCTATACCGGTATTTCCTGAAGTAGGTTCAACTATAGTTGATCCTGGCTTTAAAAGACCTAGTTCCTCAGCTTTTTCAATCATTCCTAATGCTGCTCTGTCCTTCACGCTTCCACCCGGATTGAACTTTTCAAGTTTTACATAAACCTCAGCAGAATTTTCATCCACCAGGTTCTTAACCTTTAATATAGGTGTATTTCCTACCAATTGAATTGAATTTTCATAAATCATATTGTATGCCCTCCATGACCATTTATTTTTATATATAAGTTTAGCATATAAAATTCACGAAAAAAAAATCCCATTCTCCAAAATAATTTCAGAGACGAGATATCCCGCGGTTCCACTCCAATTAGGCATCAGGTGCCTCACTTTAAAATCACTTTAACGGGTGAATCCGGATTACCTTACTGTCCTGCTCATTGATTTTCAGGTATCAACTCAAAAGCGCACTTCACATAGATTTCAGTAAAGGCTTTCCACCACCGCCTTCTCTCTTTGACTTTCCTCAATGTTACTCTGCTTTATCATAGTTTTTCAATTCCGACTAACTCGGTAAACATTATTTACTCTAATTATATTCTCTTTAACTCAAAAGTCAACAAGGTATTTTATTTATAAAAATCTGTCATTTATATACTATCCGCATTATTCATTTATTAAAAACCAACTGCTTTAATTATTAAAACATCTACCGCAAACTTGTATAACCTACTCAATCACTAGGATATGGTTGTTTATAATATTTCACTTCCATCAATATAACTCAGAGCTTGCAAAAGGCTTGAGAACAGATTCAAACATTTCCACTTACAAGTCTTTTTACAAGCTCTTTATTTAAAATTTCATAGCAGTGAGATAGGGTATCCTACACTGCCTTTCTGTTCTTTTTCTTCAATAACGGAAGTAATATTTCATCCACAAGGTCATGCAGCAATACAATTCCTATTAGCTTGTTCCACTCATCCACCACCGGGATAGACAGCAGATCATATTTGCTTTCTTTTTCAACCAATTCTTCTATTGGATCATTGTATGAAACTTTCACCATATTTTCATTCATTATTTCTGAAAGCTTCATAGAATCCTGACTTAAAACGAGATCTTTCAAAGGGACTGCTCCAACTAAGCCGCCTTCACCATCGGTTATATATATTGAATACATAACCTCTTCATCAGGTTTTGTTTCTCTTAGAACTTCAATAGCTTCCTTAACCGTTACATCAATATTAAGAGCAATAAAGTCCTTATTCATTATACTTCCTGCAGTTTCATCCTCATATGAAAGAAGTTCCTTAACTTCCTCAGCATCTTCCTTTTCAAGGGATGTAAGTATTTTTTCCCTGGACTCATCATCCAGCTCATCCAATATATCGGCTATTTCGTCATTAGGGAGATTTTCCAGAACCTCAGCTTGTTTTAATTCTGACAATTCCTTTATCACTTCGCCTTTGTATTCAGGCTCAAGTTCCTCTAACGTGTCCGCCATTAAATCCTCATCCAGGGTCTCAAATATCTTTTTCCTGTTGTTTGAATCAAGGTCTTCCAATATGTCTGCCAAATCTGCAGGATGCAGTGTTGAAAGTTTCTTGAATGGAACAGTTATCTGCAGAGCATCGTTTATAAGCTCCAGGGATTCAACGTCATCCCACATTATAGCCTGCTCTTCAATATCCTTTCTTAAAAGCTTCAGTAAAGGTTTAGCTATGGATTCAAGACCTCTTCTTCTGAAATATGCCACTGGTCCGGATTCAACAGCAACAACCCTGTATTCTCCGGCAATCTCCATTACCCGGAGGTCATTTACCCTGACTACCTGTTTGCCGTTTACATCAACTATGCTCTTGTCCAACAGATTTCGCGATAAAAGATAACTGTAGCTTCTGGGAAGAATCTCCTTGGAACCCTTTGTTTTAATAACCACTTTATTACTGTCATTCAAATAAAAATCTATATTTTTGAACTCGTATTCATACATTGTCCCGGACCTCTTTATCCTGTACCCTATAATTTTAGGATACCCTTCCTCAGCAGTAACATATGCATCTTTAAGTATTCCGATTACATCATTGAACTCGTCATATACCTTTCTGTTCACTATAGAACTATACAGAAACACACTTAATTTCTTCATTCCCGTCCCTCCCTATTCAATTTTGAATTTTTCCCGGAATGAACAGGGTCTCTGCTATTTTAAAAGAAAATAGAAACTGTTCTCTTCCGGATATTTTTTTGTTTAGTTTTAATTATCGTACTACCCTCAGGTCCAGTCTCCACTGTCTTCACCCCTTTTTATGTGACTGCTCAGTATTCTAATTTATATTCCTAATTCATTATATTATATTTAACTTAAAAAGCAACAAAAAGTTGATATCCCTCAGCCTGTTGTGTTATCATATATTAATTATGAAATTTTAGGAGGAAGGGCAATTTTTAATGAATTTAATCAAGGATTTTTTACCCATAAGCAAAGATGATTTAAAGAAAAGAAATATAGAACAGTTGGACTATATAATTGTAACGGGAGATGCTTACGTAGACCATCCATCCTTCGGAACAGCCATAATCGGAAGAACATTGGAATCCCAGGGTTTCACCGTGGGAATCATAGCACAGCCTGACTGGAATTCTGCAGAAGATTTCAGAAGGCTTGGCAAGCCCAAATATGCCTTTCTTGTAAACTCTGGAAACATAGACTCAATGGTTAACCATTACACCGCCGCAAAAAGGAAAAGAAGTGACGACTTCTATTCTCCGGGAGGAAAAAGCGGCCACAGGCCTGACAGAGCTGTAATTGTATATTGCAACAGAATAAGGGAAGCTTTCAGGGATACCACTATCCTTATCGGTGGAATTGAAGCATCCTTAAGAAGATTTGCCCACTACGACTACTGGGACAACAAAGTCAGAAGAAGTATTCTTGCAGACTCGAAAGCAGACCTGCTCATGTACGGCATGGGTGAAAAAACAATTGTGCAGATTGCAGAGCTTTTAAGTTACGGCCTTGATATATCAAAACTTGTAAATGTTAAAGGTACCTGTTACCTTACAAAGGATATTTCATCCATTAAGGATTACATAATGGTCCCTTCTTTCGAGGAGGCTTCAACAGATAAAAAGGCCTATAACGAAAGCTTCAGACTTGAATTTTATGAACAGGATCCAATAAGAGGCAAAACCCTGGTTCAGCCTCATGGAGACAGATTCCTGATTCAAAATCCTCCACAGGATCCCCTGACAGAGGAAGAAATGGATTTTACCTACAATCTTCCTTATACAAGAAAACCTCACCCAATCTATGATTCATTGGGAGGAATCCCTGCAATTACAGAAGTGAAGTTTTCCATAACCTC
>JBEHWK010000129.1:0-9144 GCA_040217795.1 Clostridiaceae bacterium | reverse complement strand
ATAATTTTATAAACTGAAGAAATATCATATTGACAAAGGGATAATGCCAATTTATAATTATTATGTTAACAAGTTTATGGCTCGATAGCTCAGTCGGTAGAGCAGAGGACTGAAAATCCTCGTGTCGCTGGTTCGATTCCTGCTCGAGCCACCAAACAATCCTGATATTTTATATCGGGATTATCTTTTTATAAATCTACGGTAAGTTTTATAAAAGTAAACAGCTTTTATCATTTAAAAGTTGGACTGGACCATAGCTTAAGCTATGGTCATTTACATTTATTGATCATTTCTTAGTACAGCTATTACTTCCTTTATATGTTCTTTAACCTTAACTTTCCTGAATTCTTTTTGAAGGATACCATTTTCATCAATGATAAAGGTACTTCTTTCTATACCTATTGATTTTTTCCCGTACATATTTTTTTCTTTTAAAACATCATATAATTCACAGACCTTTTTATCCTCATCACTTAAAAGTATAAAGGGCAGCCCAAATTTAGTGATGAATTTATCATGGGATGAAAGGGAGTCCTTACTTATTCCCAGTACTATTGCATTCAACTCCGAAATGACTGAAAAGTTATCTCTGAAATCGCAAGCTTCAGAACTACACCCTGGGGTGTTGTCTTTAGGGTAAAAGTAAAGTACAATTTTTTTGCCTTTATAATCACTTAATCTATGAGTTTTTCCATCTGATCCGTTAAGGGTAAAGTCAGGGGCTGGTGAGCCGATATTTATTTTATTCATTAATTCCACCTCCGAATCCATAAAGATAATAATATTATATAATAGTGAGTATTACTTAACAAGGGTTAAAGGTTGTGAAGTTAATAAAGGAAATTTAATATTGTATTGTACTTTAAATATAAAAATATGGTATTATAGTAAAGTATAATTTATTTGATTAAAGGAGTTACTTATGGAAAATAAAGTTTTAGCGGTTGTTGCAGGGAATGAAATAACTGAAAAAGATTTAAATGAAGCGGTATTAAAGTATCCTGAAAACAGAAGAGGAATGTTTTCATCAGAACAAGGGAAAAAACAATTATTGGAACAGATGATTTCTTTTGAATTGTTTTATAACTTTGGAAAAGAAAGTGCTTTAGATAAAACTAATGAATTCGAAAAAGAACTTGAAAAATTTAAAAAGGAATTATTGACTCAAATGGTAGTTAATAAGGTAATGTCAGAAGTAACAGTTACTGATGATGATGCTTTAAAATTCTACGAAGAAAATAAAGAAATGTTTTCTGAACCAGAATCAGTTACAGCAAAGCATATATTAGTAAGTTCTGAAGAAGAATGTATTGATATTAAAAAGGAAATTGAAGACGGAACAGTGACATTTGAGGATGCAGCATCCAAGTATTCTACTTGTCCTTCAAAAGAGCAGGGCGGTAACTTGGGATCTTTTTCAAGAGGAATGATGGTTCCTGAATTTGAGGAAGCAGCTTTTAATGCAGAAATTGGTGAAGTTACTGAGAGTGTAAAAACTCAATTTGGATATCACTTAATTAAGTTGGAAAGTAAAAATCCTGCTAAAGAATTGAGTTTTGAAGAAGTTAAGGATCAAGTTGTAAACCAGCTTATTCAAAAAAGTCAACAAAAGAAATATTTTGATGTGGTTAGTGAATTATCAGCAAAATATGGTGTTGAAAGAAAGTAATTTATTAAGGTTCCCTAAAAGTTTTAGGGAACCTTATTTTTGCCTATTTAAGAATGTTGATAAACTGTAAAAAGAATGATATAGTTATAAAAGCTTAAAAATAAGTATAAATTCGATAAAGGAGGAGTTCAAATGAGAGATAGTCAAGCAGAGAAATCAGTAGTAGACGTAAATGAAGTGCCGCCGCTGGGAAAAGCTATCCCCTTAAGCATCCAACATCTTTTTGCTATGTTTGGGGCTTCGGTACTGGTCCCTATTCTTTTCAAAATTGATCCCACAACGGTATTATTCTTTAATGGTATAGGAACCTTGCTCTATGCATTCATAACAAAGAGGGGTATTCCGGCATATTTAGGGTCAAGCTTTGCATTTCTTGCACCTGTATTTCTTTTGCAGAGTCAAGGTTATTCTTTTCAAACGATTCAAGGTGGATTTGTAGTTGCCGGGTTAGTATTTTCTATAGTTGCAATAACTGTAGGCATTACAGGCATCGGGTGGATCAATAAAATATTCCCGCCAGCTGCAATGGGTGCAATAGTAACGATAATTGGATTAGAGTTAGCACCTACTGCTGCAGATATGGCCGGTTTTGCTGTAGGTGGTTCAAATAATCCTCAAGCAGCAAATATGACATGGATTACTGTTTCTATGATTACATTAGCTACAGTTGTATTATGCAATGTTCTTCTAAGAGGATTTTTAAAGGTAATACCTATATTAATAGGGGTAATAGTGGGATATGGGATGTCCTGGTTTATGGGGATTGTTGATTTCTCAGCAGTAACTAATGCCAGTTTCTTAGCAATCCCTAATATTCATGTGGCTCAGTTTGATATGAAAGCTATATTAACCATTTTACCGGCTGTATTTGTTGTTATTGCTGAACATATAGGACATCTTGCGGTAACAAGTAGCATTGTTGGCAGGGATTTGTCTAAAAATCCAGGATTGCATAGATCTTTGTTGGGTGATGGACTTTCAACTATTTTATCAGGATTGTTAGGTTCAGTACCAACTACTACATATGGAGAAAATATAGGAGTCATGGCGCTGACAAAAGTATACAGTGTTTATGTGATATGCGGGGCAGCCATAATTTCAATAATCTTAGGTTTCTCCGGAAAATTATCAGCATTAATAAGCAGCATACCGACTCCAGTTATAGGTGGAATAAGCCTGTTGCTTTTTGGAACTATAGCAACCTCAGGGTTAAGAACCTTTATAGAAAAAAATGTTGATTTTTCTAAGTCAAGAAACTTGATATTGACTTCTGTTATATTTATTGTAGGTTTAAGCGGAATAAAAATAAGTCTTGGATCTGTAGAGTTAAAAGGTATGGGATTAGCTACAATAGTTGCCATAGTTATCAGTATATGTTTCATCATATTTGATGCCATTGGAATTATGAATGAAAAACCTGATAAAGTTTAAGAATCAGAATAAGTAAAAAGAAAGCTTGGATTAATCCAGGCTTTCTTTTATTTCCATAAAATTATCGATATATTTATCGGCAGTAATACATAACTGAGATTTTTGATGTGCAGAATATTTATCATATACTGCAACTACTTTCATCCCGGCAGATTTAGCACCTTTGACAGCTGCCAATATATCTTCGAAAACAATACAATGTTCTGGTGAGACCGATAACCTTTCTGCAGCCAGGAGATAAACATCCGGGTAATTTTTAGGCTTGTCAACTTCACTGGTTGTTGTTATGGTTTCGAAGATATGGCTAATTCCATTGCTTTCAAGGACAGCATCAAGTAATGGCAGGGAGTTAGATGTGGCAATTCCTAATTTTATGCCTTTACTCTTTAGTGCATTAATGAATTCAAGCGCACCAGGTTTTAATCTGACCTTGTTTTTATAGTTTTCAAAGGCAAGATCATTGATTTCACTCATGATTTCTTCAACAGTTTCCGAAAGGTTGAAGTTATTTCTAAAGTATTCAGCTGTTTGTTGAAAACTTAAGTGGTTAATTTCATCTTCCAGATTATCAGGTTTTACGACACCTTTATTTTGCAGGTAACTTTCACTAATTTCATCCCAGATCCACATGGAATCAACCAGGGTTCCATCTAAATCGAATATAACAGCTTGTATATTTTTAAACAAGTAATTCACCTCATATATAATATAGTAAAAATTTAAGTTAGATCAATAATGATACAGCAGTTATTTTTATAATATATTAGAAACAATAAATATGCAATTTTAAAAACCCTTATACAAGAGAAAAAAGAGGCCAAGCCTCTTTTAAGTATTGTTTATTTGAAGGTTCTCTCAAATATTTCAATTTTATGTTCATCCTTAAAATCATCCAGACTTTCAATATTGATTTTTTTGAATACTTCATCCAAAACGGGACTGTGAGTGGGTATTTTTATTGGTGAGTTATATGCAAATTTGTCTACTGCATCCTTTGCTGATTCCCTTGATACAATAGCTTTAGGGCCTCCTACACAGCCTCCCACGCATCCCATTCCTTCTATGAAGTTAACGCCTTCAAGCTCTCCTTTTTGGGCTTTTGCAAGGATTTCTTTACATTCCTTTACTCCGCTGGCTTGAGCAGATTTAAACAGTTTGTGTTTTTCGGGGAATAATTCCTCAATAGTTTCGGAAACTGCTGTGGATACACCGCCTGTTCTTCCGTATAAGCGTCCTCCTCTGGAGGCATATTCAAGGGAAGGAATTCCTTGAAGTTCTTCGGGATTTATTTCTAATGTTTCAAGAATGTCCTTAACTTCCTGGAAAGTTAAAACGTAGTCAACTGCATCTGTAATGTCACTTTCCTTACCTTCAGCTTTTTTTGCAATGCAGGGGCCTACAAATACAACTTTAACTTCAGGATTTAATTTTTTTATCACCCGTCCTGTTGCAATCATTGGAGAAACAGAAGGAGAAAGTTCCTTAACAAGGTCATGATATACTTTTTTCAGCATACCAACCCACATTGGGCAGCAACATGAAGTTATCAGTAAGTCTTCCTGTTTATGAACATGCTTATCGAATTCAATAGCCTCTTTAATAGTTAACATATCTGCAGCAAAAGCTACTTCTACCATATCAGTGAAGCCTGCTTTAATAAAGGCTGCCCTGAGTTGATCCATTGAGACATCAGGCCCCCATTGTCCAGAAATTGCAGGGGCCACTGCTGCAATGACCTTCTGGTTATTTTTTAGAAGTTCCATCACTGGCATAAACTCAACTCTGTCTAATAACTTATCGTTATCGCAAGCTTCAACACACATACCACATTCTGTACAGAGGGTTTCGTCGATAAAAGTTGTACCTGTTAAAGGATCATTTAATATTGCGTTAAAAGCACAAGCGTGCTGACATTTTGATTTTTCATCGGGAGATTTTCTGCAATCCCCAGAACAAGCAGAAACTTTTTCAATAATGTTCTCCTTGATCTTTAATTCAGTAATGGCCTTTTTTAGATTGTAGAGATAGCTTTCATCTTGTTTTACTGCAACACCGCATAAAGTAGATATTACAGACATAGCTTCCTCTTTGTTTAAGTTCGGAGTGTTTAAAATTTCATTGATTGCATCGTCAAAAGTCCCATCATAATAAGATTTAACCAATTTTTTAAATAAAGGCTCATAATTTTTTTTCATAAAACTCCTCCTAAGCAACAATAATATAATATATTAGTTATTTTAACCATATTTAATAATGAATATTAAAATTCATGATTTTGTAGAAGGGGATGTTGTATGATAGTGGTAGTTTTGGGTGTATATATTTTTGTAATACTTCTTTTTTTGAGTTTTTGTAAAGCTGCTTCTAGAAGTGAAAGATACTATGATTATTTTGAGGAAAAAAATAATAACGAATAATAAAAAAGTAAAAAATAAAAAAAGGAATTACTACTGTAATTCCTTTTTTGGTCGGGGTGACAGGGATCGAACCTGCGACCTCATGGTCCCAAACCACGCGCGCTCCCATCTGCGCTACACCCCGTAGCACATTAACTATTATATAAAGTTTAGTTTGGTATGTCAATAATTTTTTTAAAAAAATTCAATAAAGCAATGAACTTTACATTTTAACGGGCAGTGTATATAATACCTTTATCAACGAATTAATGAGGAGGGTATATATATGAGAGGTGCAACCATTATAATGATAATATCAAGTCTGGTATTTATTTTATTAGGATTAATAATACTGTTAAACAAAAAAATTCGCAGTTATATAGGAGGGGGAATGTCTGAAGAAAACCATAAGAGATACATAAAATTCATGGGGAGTTTTTATTTAATTGTAGGGGCTATAGGAGTGGGGTTAGGAATTCTTGACTTCTTTTTCCGGGAATATTCATTATATTTTGTGGTGATTTTTGTGGCGGTTATGTTGACATCAGGCCTCATACAGACTAAGTTGTCTGCAAAATATATTAAATAAGAACCTGCGACAGAACTGCAGAATAAATTTAAAAGAGGTTGTCCTATGAAATCGGTGTTTGCTCACGATTCAGGACAACCTCTATTTTCATGAATAATGACTGCTATTGCTTTTTATTCATGATCTTGTTTCTTATCTCTTTAAATTTTGGGAAAGCTTTTTTATAAGCTGAATATAATAACTCTGAACTTACTAAATCAAATTCCCCGATAAATTCTACAAAGTTTCCGTTAAAGCCTTTTTTAAACTTGTATAGGCCATAAAGGGGATTTTCAGGACTTAAGTCGCCCGATACACCTCTAAAATCATAAAGGTAGCACTTCAAGTCTATAGAATCTGAAATCATTGCCCACTGCATTGCAAAGTTAGGCATTGTATCTCTTAACAAGTTCTCAGAGGCTCCGTACAGGTACCAGGATTTCCCGCCGTAGTAAAGATATACTGCCCCTGAAAGGTATATTTCCTGATCCTTAAATTCTGCAATATCTGAAATCTTCTGATTGAAGCCTTCTATCTGTCTTTCACATTCTTTCAATCTGTTTTCTGCATCAGTAATTTTCTTTTCTATTCTTTTTATTTTACCTTCTTCAGTTTCAGATGCTAATTTTTCTTTTTGTTCGTGGATTTTTGCAAGTGCTTTTTCTTTAGCATCCAGTTGTTTATTCAATTTTTCAGATAGTCTGTTAAAATCATTCTTATAGCTATATTTCACCATATATAACCTGCAGTAAGGTGAAATTTCATTAATCATGTCTTTAAAGTATCCTTTATGGCGAACAATGAAGTTATCACGTTTACCAGTGGTTACCATTATTTCATGAAATCTATCCAAGATATCATCAGTTAAATTATTTTTGTCATAAACTTCAACAGAAAGGCCTCTGTCTTCAGCAACTTTTATGTTGTATCTTGTCTTACTGGAGAAACTGTTAAACACTTGTTTTTTTATAGTGGCAGTATCTTCAGCCACAGGAAGGGGAAGTCTGAAAACAAAATTAGGTTGTATAGCTTCAAAGTTTTTTGAGTCTGTATTTCTATAACCTAAAGAATTTAAAAAGTTCTTTATATCGTCACCGTTATCCAGTATCATTTCATTTTCACGTAGATGAATATCAGGATCAACAGTCAAAAAAGCAATGTTGTTTGTTTTAGAATATCCTCTTAAATACTCAGTAAACTCAGACAGCAGTTTTTTATTATTAAAGTCACACACAAATCCCCTTGGAGCGTATGCAATATATTTGTTAGTGTATGGAATTTTTCTCAGCAGCAATGCAGCTGATAGAATCATATTGTTATTTGAATCAAAGCCCCCGATAAACTTATGGGACCATTCCTTTTTTATTGAACTCCAGTATGAAGTTTGAAAAATGTGGCCTTTACTATTTATTTCATTAAAATTATTAATCTCATTAGCCTGAACTTCAGCAAATTTATACAAATTTATTTTCCTCCCTTAATTTAACTGATTAAACAAAAGCATGCAATTTTAGCGTAGTATAGGGAAACATTACTGAAACTTAACTTATGCATGTTGACTTCTTCGAGAATTGAAAGAAGAACGGGCATGTAAATATAATGAGGAAAATTCTTATATTGTGAGTAATAAAGCTTTATTGCTTAATAGCTTTGACCCATGGAAGCTTTATAATGAAGAATATCTTAGAATTTTCTCATTATATGCATAAGTTTTTAGTTGAGGTTGGTTCCCTATAATATTGTAATACGAATATTTTTACTAATCAAGAAAAGTATAAATTAATAGTTTCAACCCTATATGGACATCAGGGAAATTATGTAAACAAATTGTTAACAAAATAATAATTATGTATCCCAGAGGCGGGTTGGAATTTATTGACATTGAGGTGAAAAAGAAAAAATGGTATAATGTACTTGTTTTTATAAAACGAAAGGGGGAAGGTGGCAGTTATCAAATCAGGTAATGCCATTTAGTGAATATGAAAAAGAAGGTTATATCGGTATTTTTGACAGCCGCATTAGTATTAGGGACAAGTGTTCAGGCATTAGCAGTTCCTTTAACTGATCAACAGCAACAAGAATTAAACGAAAAAAATGATGCATATTCAGACATTACTAGCAAATTGAACGACTTACAGGATAAAGTTTATAAAATAGAGGCAGAAATACAACCAATTGCTATAGATATACAAAAAAATAATACAGAAATAACAGAAACTAAGAAACAAATTGAAACTACAAAAAAACAAATAGAGGCTACCAAAAAGGATTTAGAAGAAAAAGAAAAGTTATTTGGAACCAGAATGAGAGAAATTTACAAGTCTGGCGGAGAAAGCACTTACTTAGCGGTATTGTTAAGTTCACAAAGTTTAGGAGATTTTGTGTCAAAAGCTCAGGCTATAGGAAAGCTTATGAGCTTAGATAAGAGCATAATTGATGAATTAAGTTCCAAGAAAAAGGAATATGATTCTCAGGTTTCAGCATTAGAAGAAAAAACAGCAAGACTTGAGACTTTAAATGAAGAAAATAAAACTAAGCTTGTAGAATTAAACAGCAAGAAAAGTGAACAGATGGATTTGGTAAATCAAGTACAGGCTGAGGCTAAAAATGCAAAATCTTCACTTATGGCCAGCGAAAAAGAAATATATAAACCATTCGCAGACATAATCAATAATCCAAACAGCACAATTGATGATTTAAATAATGCAATAACTGCATTAAGAAGCATAAGAAACAATCACCAGGTTAAAACTGATGAAGCAGATAAAGCCATAGTTGACTTGATTGAAAAGGCTAAACAATTAATTCAGACAAAACAGGCTGCATCAAGTACTACATCAAGTTCTGTAAGCAGAGGTGGGACAAGCACTGCATCTCCATCAAGTTCTGCTGTAGTTGCATATGCATATCAGTTCATTGGACTGCCATATGTTTATGGCGCGACTGGGCCAAATGCCTATGATTGTTCAGGTCTTACTCAAGCTGTGTACAGGCACTTTGGTGTATCACTGCCAAGAACTACCTGGGATCAGATTAATTGTGGTACTTCTGTTTCATATGGTGACCTTCAGCCGGGAGAT
>JBEHWK010000128.1:0-9172 GCA_040217795.1 Clostridiaceae bacterium | reverse complement strand
ATATAGATGATCACAGGAGAAAGGATTTGCCATCAGTAAGATTATATAAAAGCGGGAAAATAAAAAGCCTGTCTCTTCAGGAATTGAGCAGAGTGCCTACAAAATATGGGGAATATGAAGTTGAGAAAATCATTTTTTATGAAAATGGCGGATTTAAGAGGTTGTTCCCTTTGGATGGAAAGATTTCAGGTTATTGGACAGAAGAGGATGAAAAGTGCCTGGCAAAAGAATATACTTTTAAGTTTCCGTTTGGAGACATTGAAGGAAAGTTTATTTCTATGCACTTTTATGATACCCAGGAACTTAAAAGCCTGACACTTTGGCCAAATGAAATAGTTGAAGTTAATCACGGAGGAAAGCGGATAAAGAGCAGGATAGGAATTTCTCTGTACAAAAGCGGAAAGCTAAGGTCCTGTGAGCCAAATGCCTCCACATTAATTAATACTCCAATAGGTGAAATTGATGCCTATGATAAAAATGCAATTGGAGTTCATGGAGAAGACAATTCTTTGAAGTTTTATGAAGATGGCAATATAAAATCCTTAATTACTTCAACGAATATCATCAGGATAAAGGATAAGAAAGGTGAAGAGACTATTCATTCTCCGCGGGAAGAGAGACTTTTTGTAAACAGTGATATTCCTGACGTAATTACAGTGCATGTTGAGTTTAAAGGAGACAAGGTAGTGGTTGATGGGGAATATGAATATGATTTAAATGAAAATTCCTTTAAAATAGACTATCTAGGAGGAAGAAAATTGCTGCTGTTTTAAGAAATTTTTCAGCAGTTTCATGGGTAATTATTGATATTGGGCGGAAGTGTCAATATGAACATTTATTAAATAACAACAATACTTGATACAAGTTATTGACAAAAGAGGATAATGCCGCTATAATAAGCCTAGTAAACATACAAACAAACTATGATTTAAAAAGCGAATATTATCAAAATAGTTGACTAGAAAACTAGAGACTATATTTTTCTCATACCAAGGGGAAAGTATAGTCTTTTTTGCTTATTTGGAGTCTATTTGTATGTGGGTGGTTTAACCACATTTAAATACATAAAATTTATGAACAGGAGTGTTGAATATGGGAGAAAAGAGATTAAGACAAGTAGCAATATACGGTAAAGGGGGAATAGGAAAATCAACAACTACACAGAACCTCACAGCAGGTCTTGCTGAGCTGGGTAAAAAAGTTATGGTTGTAGGATGCGACCCTAAAGCGGATTCAACAAGATTATTGCTTGGAGGCTTAGCTCAGAAAACTGTATTGGATACCTTAAGAGACGAAGGGGAAAATATTGAATTAGAATCAATCTTAAAGAATGGATATGGAGAAACAAGATGCGTTGAGTCAGGCGGACCGGAACCAGGAGTAGGATGTGCAGGAAGAGGAATAATCACTTCAATCGGAATGCTTGAAAGATTAGGGGCATATACAGAAGAACTGGATTATGTATTCTATGATGTTCTTGGAGACGTTGTGTGCGGAGGTTTCGCAATGCCTATAAGAGAAGGTAAGGCGCAGGAAATATACATTGTAGCCTCAGGGGAAATGATGGCATTATACGCAGCAAACAATATATCAAAGGGAATTCAGAAGTATGCTAAAAAGGGCGGAGTAAGACTTGGAGGAATAATCTGCAACAGCAGAAATGTTGACAGGGAACTTGATTTGCTGGAAGCTTTCGCAAAGGAACTTGGAACACAATTGATTCATTTTGTACCAAGGGACAATGTAGTGCAGAGAGCTGAAATTAATAAGAAAACTGTAATAGAGTTTGATCCGGAAGCAGCACAGGCTGATGAATATAGAGCTTTGGCAAAGGCAATCGAAGAAAATGAATTGTTTGTAGTTCCAAAGCCAATGACTCAGGAAAGATTGGAAGAGATACTGCTTGAATATGGACTTTTAGATGCATAAAAGCTTAAAAACAAAGGAGAAGTGTTATGGGGATAGGACCACGTAAACATGATAATAATTTTGACCATTTATCTAAAACACACCCATGCTTCAGCAAAGGTGCCCATCATAAGTATGGAAGGATACATTTGCCTGTAAGTCCCACATGTAACATCCAATGCAAGTTCTGCAAGAGAGGGTTCAATAAATCAGAAATCAGGCCAGGGGTAAGTTCATTGCTGCTTTCACCTGAGGAAACAGTAGGAATCCTGAATAAGGCACTGGATCTTTGCCCTGATATAAGAGTTGTGGGGATAGCTGGTCCTGGAGATACTCTGGCAACAGATTATGCCATTGAAACTTTTAAGTTAGCGAAGAAAAATCATCCGGAACTTATAAATTGCTTAAGCACAAATGGATTGAGGTTATTTGATAAGGCGGAAAGAATAAAGGAAGCGGGCGTTGAAACTCTCACTGTTACAGTTAATGCAGTGGATCCTGAAATATTGAAAGAGATTGTTTCATTTGTAATTGATGAAAATGGGAATAAACTCATAGGACTTGAGGCAGCCAGAACTTTAAGTGAAGCCCAGCTTAAGGGAATAAAGAAGGCAAGTGAATTGGGAATCGTAATAAAGATAAATTCAGTATTGATTCCGGGAATCAATGATCATCATATAAAAGAAATTGCAAAGGTAACAAAGGAGTTAGGAGCATCATTATTAAATATTATTCCTTTAATACCACAAAATGAGCTTTCACATATACAGGCTCCTGATTGTGATTTAGTGGAGAGAGTAAGAGCGGAAGCCGGAGAATATTTAGAGGTGTTCAGACACTGCAAACACTGCAGGGCAGATGCCTGCGGAGTGCCTGGAAAAGGGGAGGACCTGCATTCTTTATTATATGATAAAGAAGTTGTTGAAACTTTCTCACATGGCTAAAAAATAATAAAATATTTAGCTGTGTTCTAAAAATAATTAAGACTATGGTTACTGTTTGTTCAGGAAAGGAGAAAAATAATGGTAAGAAAAATTAATCTTAATATCACTGAAGTTGAAAGTCGTGAACAGAGATTAGGAACAATTATATCCTGGGATGGTAAAGCTTCAGATTTGCATAAGCAGTCAGGATATGAGCTCAGAGGCTCAGGAAACAGAAAAGGCTGTCAGGGTAAAGGGGAAGGATGTAAACTTTGCGAGGTTAAAGGTCCGTTTTCCCAGGGATCAGTGTGCAGTGAACAAATGGTAGAATGCCAGGCAGGGAATGTCAGGGATGCTGTTTTAATTCAGCATTCACCAATCGGATGCGGAGCAGGGCAGGTTCCTTACAATTCAATATACAGAAATGGCCTTGCAATGAGAAATCATAAGGTTGAAAACATCAGAATAATAAGTACCAACCTGCAGGAAAGCGATATGGTATTTGGAGCGGTTAATAAGCTAAAGCAGTCAATTGATGATGCATGGGAAAGATATAAACCAAAAGCTATATTTATAGGAACTTCATGCGCAACAGGTATTATTGGAGAAGATATTGAAAGTGTGGCAGATGAAAAAGAGGAGGAACTTGGAATACCAGTTATTCCGCTTATGTGCGAAGGATTCAGGTCAAAGCATTGGAGTACCGGGTTTGATGCAACTCAACATGGTATCGTAAGACAAATCGTGAACAAGAACCCTAAAAAACAAGAGGATTTAGTCAATGTAATAAATCTTTGGGGATCTGATATTTTTACGCCAATGCTGGCAGAATTGAATTTAAGGGTCAATTATGTAGTGGATCTGGCATCTGTAGATGATCTTGCCCAGCTTTCAGAAGCTGCGGCAACAGTAGGATTCTGCTATACTTTGTCATCTTATCTGGCAGCAGCATTGGAACAGGAATTTGGAGTGCCTGAGGTTAAAGCTCCTATGCCATATGGATTCCACGGAACTGATGAATGGATAAGAGAAATCGGAAGGGTTACCAACAGAGAAGAATTAGCTGAGAAGTATATTGAGAAGGAGCATAAGAGAGTAGCTCCTAAGATAGCAGAGCTGAAAGAAAAATTAAAGGGTGTCAAAGGGTATGTGGCAACAGGTTCAGCATATGCACACGGATTGATTCAGGTATTAAGAGAACTTGGCATTGAGGTTGATGGTTCGCTGGTATTCCATCATGACCCTGTATATGACAGCGGAGATGTAAGGGAGGATTCACTTGGGCACCTCATTGAGCACTATGGTGATGTAAAATCCTTTAATGTAAGCAGCAGACAGCAATATCAATTATATAGCTTCCTGAAAGAAACAAATCCGGACTTTTTGTTAATCAGACATAATGGATTGGCACCGCTTGCTTCAAAGCTTGGAATTCCGGCAGCACCTCTTGGGGATGAACATATAGCAATAGGATACCAGGGTATTATCAATTTAGGTGAGACTATATTGGAAATAATGGCTCATAAGAAATTCCATCAGGACATAAAAGAGCATGTTAAGCTGCCTTATAAAAAATGGTGGCTGGAACAAGACGATCCGTATATACTTGCAAAACAGCCAGAGCTCATTGAGGACTATTTAGATTAATTGTGAAGGGAAGAGTAAATAATTATGGCGAATATCAAAGATTCAAATGGACAAACAAATTCAATAAACCAGGTCCGCTATGGATGTGCCATTGGAGCACTTCATAGTGTGGTGGCAATTCCAGGTGCCATGCCCATTACCCACTGCGGACCAGGCTGTGTGGATAAACAATATATAAGCATAGGTTTCTATAATGGGTTCCAGGGGGGAGGATATTCAGGAGGAGCCGTAACTCCAAGCGTAAATGCAACTGAAAATGAAGTTGTTTTTGGAGGGGAAAAAAGGTTAAAGGAACTTATAAAGTCATCACTGAAAATACTTGATGCAGAATTATATGTGGTTTTAAATGGATGTATCGGAGAGCTTGTGGGTGATGATATCGGAGCTGTAGTTTCCGAGTTCCAGAAAAAAGGAGTTCCTATAGTGTTTGCTGAAACAGGCGGATTTAAAGGAAATAACTTTGTAGGACATGAGATAATTACAGAAGCTATCATAGATCAATATGTTGATAAATTTGCAAAAGATAAGGATAAAAAAGAAAAAGGATTAATCAATGTGTGGACAGAATTGCCATTTCAAAACCCATTATGGCGTGGAGATTTAAGTGAACTTAAGAGAATTCTGGAAGGTGCAGGCTTTAGGGTTAACATCCTTTTTGGAAATGGTTCTGAAGGTGTTGAAGAATGGAAGAGGATACCTAATGCCCAATTCAATCTTGTTGTTTCTCCTTGGCTTGGACTAAAAACTGCCAAATATTTAGAAAAGAAATATGACCAGCCTTATCTGCACATACCTGTCCTTCCAATCGGGGCAAAGGAAACAGCAAGATTTATCCGTGAAGTTGTTGAGTATGCAGGAATTGATAATGCAAAGGCAGAGGAATTTATAAAAAATGAGGAGAAGGAGTATTATTATTACCTTGAACATTTTGCAGACTTCTATTCAGAATACTGGTGGGGACTTCCTGCTTCATTTGCAGTAGTAGGTGACAGCACATATAATCTGGCTTTAAATAAATTCCTGGTAAATCAGCTTGGACTTATTCCGGCAAAACAAATAATAACTGATAATACACCGGAAAAGTACAGAGAAGCTATTTCAAAAGAGTATGAGAAGCTTGCGGATGATGTATCCACATCAGTTGAGTTTGTTGAAGACGGATATATAGTAGGGGAGCTCTTAAAGGAATATGATTATGGACATAAACCGCCGATAATATTCGGTTCAACCTGGGAGAGAGATACGGCAAGAGATTTAAATGGACATATTGTAGAGGTTGCTTTCCCATCATCTTATGAGGTTGTAATAAACAAGAGTTATATAGGATACAGGGGAGCACTCACATTGCTTGAAAAAATATTTACTACAGCCATAAGCAAGAGCGCATAGGAAATTTTTAAATCAAAGAACAGAGATAAAGAAAGGAGGTGTCTTTCAAAATGATTTTAGAATCATTTTGGAACATCTCCTATTGTACATCATATATAAACACTTTTAGAAATTTCAATTTCATTGATGCAGTCTACTACTATTATATCTTCTTCAATAGTGATGGATTGTATATAAAGAGGTTCTGTAAGGGCCAGCACTTCCTGTTCACGTTCATAGCGTCTGTTTTGATAATTTTCATATATATCATAAGATTTCAGGCATTTCATTCTGATAATAACTTTAGAAAAAAAAGCATCGTCGGGCAATTCAGAAATATAATCCACATTATATCCATCTTTCTTTAGGAAATGAAAAATCTGATCATCTATGGACAGCTTTCGTGAGAACTCCTTTGCAATATTTAAGTTTTTCGTAAAGGACATTACCTTTTTTCCATAATAATTATTGATGTTGTTTCCTGTCTTTAATAGAAAGCTAGGCACTGAAATTCCTCTGTAAAGCTCACAATCTAATATTTTGGATTGTTTTTGGATCAACTCAATTAAATCACCTGTTGCGAAATCTCCTTCTATATAAGCATCAAGAACCAGCTTTTCATCCCAAGTGCACATAGACAATCAACCCCTTTTCCAAAACAAAAAAAGTATATAAGATTATAAATGGTGCTAATGTATTCGTTATCATAATTGTACAATATATGTATCTGGGGTGTCAATTATCACCAATTCCATAAACAGTATTATATGAAATTAGAAAAAAAGGATTATAATAGATTGTAAATAAACAGAATTAACATTTTTGGCAGGATTGCAGAAAAGGGATTGAATTCAGGCAGGGGCCTGCATAGAAAGGAGAGAGGTCATGAAAAGAAATATGAAATTCTTCAGGGGGTGTCTTCTTGGCGGTGCAATTGGAGATGCACTGGGATGGCCGGTTGAGTTCTCAAGGTACAGCCATATAATCAACAAATATGGTGAAAAAGGGATCAGGGACCTGGTTTACTCCAGATCGGGAAAAGTTGAAATTACAGATGATACTCAGATGACTCTTTTTACTGCAGAGGGAATACTTCGCTCACAAACAATGATTCATGAAAAGGGAGTATGCGATGAGTCTCAAGTGGTCTATCATGCTTATCAAAGGTGGATGAACACTCAAGGGTATCCAAGGATAAAGGATCAGAATAAGATATATGACGGATGGCTGCTTGGAGTAAAGGAACTTCATATGAGAAGAGGACCAGGTATGTCCTGTTTATCTGCACTTTTAAGTGAAAAGCAAGGAACCATAAATGAGCCTATTAATAACAGCAAGGGCTGCGGCGGAGTTATGAGAGCAGCACCTGTGGGACTGTTTTATCCAAAAGAAAAAGCCTTTGAAAGGGCAGCTTCTTTTGCAGCATTAACCCATGGACATCCGTCAGGGTATCTTTCAGCAGGAGCACTGGCGTACATAATTGCATCAATAATAGAAGGCAGAGATTTGGAATGGGCTGTGAAGGATTCACTTAAAAAACTCTCAGGGTACAATAAGAATGAAGAATGCTGTGAGATTTTACAGGAAGCCCTTAATCTCTATAACAGCAGCGTTGAACCACTTGATGCAATTAACCGGCTTGGTGAGGGATGGGTAGGTGAAGAGGCACTGGGGATTTCGGTCTTTTGTGCACTTAAATTTCAGGATGACTTTGAGCAAGCCTTAATAGCGGCAGTTAATCATAATGGTGACAGCGACAGTACCGGAGCTATTACAGGAAATATACTTGGTGCTTATTTGGGAGTAAAGAAGATTCGTCCTGAGTGGATTGAAAAGGTTGAATTAAAGGATGTTCTTATACAAATTGCAGATGACCTTCTAGTAGGTTATCAGGAGGATCAAGAGTGGAGGAAACGCTATCCGGGTTATTAAAACCCTATAAAGAGACTGAGCAAATTATGAAATTTTGCTCAGTCTCTTTATTTTTACGGGAGACAATTTGTCCTATGGGAAATGATGATCAATAAAAATTGTAGACAAAACACACATAATATGATAATATTATTCATATAAATCATATAGCAATACTATGATTTATATGCGTGGTTTAAAGCTATACAAATATTACAAAATTAGCATATGCAAAATTGACCAGAAACGCTGGAGATTAAGGCATTTTTCAATTTTATTGGATTATGGTTCTTTATCTCTTTTTAGTTTAATATAGAAGAAATTAATTAGAAAGAGGTGTTTATTATGACAAAAGCAATTTACATGGATTATGCAGCCACAACTTATACAAAACCGGAAGTATTAGAAGAAATGATACCTTATTTTACTAAATACTTCGGTAATCCTTCATCAATATATTCTTTATCAGCCGAAACAAAGAAAGCTGTAAAGTTGAGCAGGGAAAGAGTGGCAAATGCTATTGGTGCAGAACCAGGGGAAATTTATTTTACCGGAGGCGGCTCTGAAGCTGACAACTGGGCATTGAAAGGTATAGCATCAGCAAACAGGCATAAGGGAAACCATATTATAACTACGGAAATAGAACATCATGCTATATTAAATGCATGCGAATATCTTAAAAAACATGGATATGAAGTTACTTATCTGCCTGTAGATGAATATGGTTTTATCAGTATTGAGGATCTGAAAGCTGCCATTACTGATAAAACCATACTTGTTTCAATAATGTTCGCAAATAATGAAATAGGGACAATTCAGCCTATAAAAGAAATTGGAGCTGTCTGCAAAGAAAAAGGGGTGTTGTTCCATACAGATGCAGTTCAGGCTGTAGGTAATGTTCATATAAACGTAAAAGAACTGAACATTGACCTGCTCTCTTTAGCCGGGCATAAATTTTACGGTCCAAAAGGAACTGGTGCACTTTATATAAGAAAAGGGATTCGAATAGATAATCTGGTTCATGGAGGGGGACAGGAAAGGGCTAAAAGGGCTGGTACTGAAAATGTAGCAGGCTTAGTGGGGATTGGAAAAGCTATTGAGACAGCAGTTTCAAAAATTGATGAAAACTCCAGGAGACTGACCAGGTTAAGAAACAAACTCATTGATGGACTGACAAAGATTCCATATTCCCGTTTAAACGGACCTGAAGGAGAGGGACGATTGTCTGGTAATGTGAATATCGCCTTTGATTTTGTAGAAGGGGAGTCCATACTTTTGCTGCTGAATGACCTGGGTATATGCGCTTCAAGCGGGAGTGCCTGCAATTCATCATCTTTAGAGCCATCACATGTTCTTCTGGCAATAGGATTGCCTCATGAGAGAGCTCATGGTTCTCTGAGATTGAGTTTAGGTGA
>JBEHWK010000127.1:0-9309 GCA_040217795.1 Clostridiaceae bacterium | reverse complement strand
ATACATTTTATCACTCCTAAAAAGTGCATAAAATGTGAGAAGTGAAGCTTCCTTGAGAAAGAAACTTCACTTCTTATTTTTTCCATATAATTTCAAATTAATCACTAGCTCTCGCCATCGCTTTTAGCGATTTAGTTCTATATTACGAATGAGAATCAACTTAACTTTATGCTATGCTCATTTTATCCAACCATAGAAATTGGGATTTATTTTAGTAAACTTATAGCGTTTCTATAGTCTTCAATTACTTGATCTACGCCATCAATTTTTAACATTGCTTCTTTATCAAGCATAGAAGCAACTCCGATTATTTTGTAAGCACCAGCTCTATGTGCTGACAATATGCCAGACTTTGCGTCTTCAAAAATGATACATTCATTTATAGGAATTCCAATTTTATTAGCAGCTCTTATATAAATTTCTGGTTCTGGCTTTCCTGGTATTGTTCCATCATCATACACCACATTACATATATCAAACCAATTCGCTAAATCTAAATGCTCAAAAAAGAATTTAACATTATTCAATCCAGAAGCAGTAGCAATTGTAAAAGGAATTTTCTTTTCTTTTAAATAATTTAAAAACGTTGTTAATCCATTAGCCAGCTTGAATTTATTCTTATCCGCTAAGCATAGTTCACGATAGGTTACTTCTTTTTCCTCCGCTAATTCTTCTATTTCCTCTTTAGACAACTTTTTACCTAAAAAATATGGTAATGTAACACCTGCATTTCTGACATGAACATATTCCTGAAATTCATCATCTGTCACTTTTCTACCTATCTTTCCTTGTAAATATGTTCTCCAAGATGTTTCCTGAATTTCCCCATCATAGAACATAGTTCCATTAAAATCAAATATTACACCCTTTATGTTCATAATAAATCTACTCTCTTTCATATTATAATTAATGAATCATTTTAAACCTCCTCGTTTTGCCACTCCCCTGCAATAAAAGAAGAACCCCCATGTCATTATCAGCAATGCGATATCAAAAAGAGATATCCATGGGCCAAAAACATTCCAGCGGTTCCTTAGTGCAAATGTCAGAACATCTAAACACAGCATTGAAACTGCAGAAACAAATGCTGCATGCACTGCCCACCTGGTGCGAAACAGAAGCAAAATAGGAGCAATCAAGCCACAGAAAATATTTGTCGTATATAAAATCAAAAACATTAGAGGATAATTTGTAAAATACTCAAATACAGCTTTTCCATAATGTTTAGAGTTGTAATAGTCAACATTGTGTCCAAGCATCATAAAATAATCATAAATCCCGTTGGTGTAAATGAAAATAAAGAACAATCCTATTAACCAAAGGTGCCACGGTAATTTAGCACCGTGCTGATTTGAAGTTTTAACCACTATGTAATTCCCCCCTTCAAAAACCTGAATGAGAATCTCTCAACAGATTTAATAAAGTGTTTTACTTTATTTTTAACTGCATGAAATTATTTGTCCTTTTGAATCCATAATCAGTATACAATAGCACCCCCATATCAGATGCGGTTATTTGAACTGCGCCACAGCCATATTCCTTTGCTTCCTGTATAACCTTATCCAATAGTTTCCTGGCAATTCCTTTTCTGCGATATTCTTTCAGTGTGTACATACTTGACAGCAGGCCAATTTTTCCGGATGGATTACTATAGTAAGGCGGCTTTTCAACAAAGGACATTCCGCTTGTAGCAACTATTTCATCGCCATCTGATGCCAGCCAGGAAACAAATGTACCATCATCAAGATGCTTTTCATAATACTCATTTAATGCGGGCGCTAAATCAAATGATGGTTCAGCCCCTTCCTCCTGTAATTGATTAATTCTCATTTCAATGAATTTGCATATATCCTTCTTTTCCAGTTTTCTATAACTTATTTTGCTCATTTCTCTCACCCCAAATATACATATCTCGTTTCTTCAAATTCTTGTTGTTTCCATTTTACCAGATTATGTAGATAAGTGAAAGTTTACCATCTTATTTCCCAAGGCACAATTTTCCTGCAGGCCTCTGTATCACAGACAAAAAGCTGCTGTAAACTAATTTATTGCTTACAGCAGCTTTTGTATTTTCCTTATTTCAATTTAATGCATTAACTGGCTCGTGCACATCACTGTTTGCTATTTTACTTTTTTTAAAAAGCATTACTATTCCCATTGTCACAAGTATCATTGCTATCACCGTAATAATTCCTGTTTCTCCAACAAAATAAGCCTTATTTGTGCTTTTAGTCAATGTACCAAAGATAGCCTGATCAAAATAATTATGACTTGCATGAAGTATAATAGCAGGCCAGATACTGTTTGACTTTACTCTTAACACTGATATTATTACTGCAATGGAAAGTACACTGATGGTAAACATCGGCAATTGATACCAAATTGGAGTTCCTGAGTCATATAATCCTGCAATCATAATTGGCATATGCCATACCGCCCAGATCAGTCCGCTAATAGTAATTGCTGCTTTAATGTTCCAGATTTTTATCATTTGAGGAAGAAGGAATCCCCTCCAGCCGATTTCTTCTCCCATTGCAGCTAATATTGATGATGGAATGGCAATAATTATCGTAATCACAGTAACTATAGATTGATGACTTGTTTTACTTGTATATGTTGAAGCAACCGAACTTAGTGTATTTAAATCACCTGTGAATGATCCTTTGTTTACCAGCCAGTAGATGCCATAGGATAGTACTAAATATATAACTGGTGCAAAAATTGCAATGAGGATAAAATATATCTTGCATTTATTCCATCCAAGTATTTTTTCTTTTTTATAATATATACCCCGTGAAATAAAGGCAGCAATTGCAGGACACCACATAAGAATCACTGATATTCCGGATTTTGAGGCTGCCTCTCCTCCCTTAATCCATAAAATATCAACGATAGTGCTAAGCATAAGTACAATGATTAAGAAAACAACAACAGCCTTTTTTTCTTTCATATTTTTTCTCCTTTTCTTATATAAACTTTAAATGAGTAAAGAAACCTTTTAAATCTCTTACTCTGCTTTCCGATTTAATGATACAATATACTTTTGCAAATTAATATGCATAAACTGTATCATGTATGTAAAAGAAAGTAAGCTGTAAAAAAAGAGATGTAAGCTGCATTTTACATTCTATTCTTCATCTTGTTCATGACTTGATTCATTTCTCATAGCCCTCAGCTTTTCATTGATACTGTCAGCAACTTTTCTATCCTCCACCCTGGATAAAAATTTGATAATCATATAAACTGCTGCAATCTCAAATCCAGATAAAATTGTGTTTTCAATACCTGTTATCAAACCTGTAACATTTGCCCAGGTCAGCAAAACAGCTTCAAGCACCACAAAATGAATGATTATCCTGAATTTAGTTTTCTTTTCTGATATTTGTTTTGAGGAATAAAAGATTAAACCTGGTAAAACACTGATTAATGAACATATCATACAAATATAAATTTCGTTCAATTCAAAATATTTATTTTGTGAAAAAATCTCACGTAATATAGTACTACATATTAAAATAATAGCGAATATCATAAGATAATTCCTGATTAACTTTTTAATATAATCTGTAAACTTCATTATCAACTGCCTCCTATAATCCTAACATCTTCTTCAATATGGATACATACTGTCTCGAGATAATTATGCTTTCTCCATTATCCAGTTTTGCCTCAAACCTGCCGCTTAAAGAAGGCTTTACAAATGATATTTTTGTTATGTTTACAATACCCGATTTGGATGAACGAAAAAATTTCTTTTCATTACACATTTCTTCCAGCTCATAAAGCTTTTGTTTAGACTCATATACCTTGTCCTTACAATATATGAATACCTTATTGTCCACTGCTTCAAAATAATAAACATCCGCAATTCTGATTCTATAGATACTATCTTCGTGATATCCTATTATCACAGCTTTTTCAGTTTTTAGTTTATTCAGCAGCTTTAGAATATCGTCATTCACTTCATGACACCTGATGATAATTTCTTCATCAAGTTCCCTGCTGATTTCTTCAATTGATACTTTCATATTTTCACCACTTTAATTCCGATTTTGTAAAACACTTATTTTGCCAACACACTTGCTGCATCTTGACTGCTCTCGCATATTTATTTTTCAAGCCGGCAAATTATATCTAACACCTCTTAAGAGACTTTTATATTATTCTTCAAACAAAAGCATTTTTAGCATTTTTTCAGGTTTATCAAGAAAAGCTTTCGTAATCTTATAATGTTCAGTATCCATGTATTTAACTTCTTTTATACCATCGCTTAATTCGTAAATTATTGAATCAGGATAAGACATTATTATAGGAGAATGAGTAGCTATTATAAATTGAGAGCCTTTCTGTATTAATTCATGCATTATAACAAGCAGAGACATTTGTCTTGACGGTGATAATGCTGCTTCTGGTTCATCTAAAATATATAAACCATTTCCACTAAATCTATTCCTAATAACTGACAAAAAAGATTCTCCATGAGATTGTGAATGTAGTGAACTCCCTCCATATGAACTAGAAGCATCTATTTCGTCTATATTTGTAGCAACGTTATAGAAGCTTTCTGCTCTTAAGAAAAACCCATCATTTGGTCTTTTAACTCCTTTAACTAACTTAAGATTCTCATGTAAATCTGAATGAGTATCATTTGTTGAAAAGTTGAAATTTCTGGTTCCACCTTCTGGATTAAACCCATATGCTACTGCGATGGCTTCAAGTATTGTTGATTTACCAGTACCATTTTCTCCTACGATATATGTTACTTTGGGATGAAACTCTAACATAGATAAATCTTTTATCGCTGATAAGCAATATGGATATTTAGAAAATGATTGTATTTTTTCTCTACATAATTCAACGTGTCTTAAATATTGATTATATTTCATTAGATTCATTAATTATCCCCCCAGAATCCTTATTTCCATCTGAATCCGGCAAATCATATCTTAACATCTCTTCAAGACTAGTTTCATTTTTTCTATATTAGATGTTGCTTTATAATATTGGAATTTATAATTATACCCATAAGAATATTCCGACCTATGCATTTTTAGTATAGCTAATATTTTGTTCAGCAAAATAATGTTCTACCGCATACTTAAATGTGTTTATAATAAACGCAAGTGCCTTTTTACTTACCTCCGCTTTAGGGCATAACTGCTCAAAAGCGTGATAACACCCCTTATACATTTCAAATTCAACTGGAACTCCGGCTTTTCTTAAGTTTTTTACATATTGAATTGTTTCATCTCTGAAAGGCTCTAATTCTCCAACAAAAGTGGCTGTCGGCGGAAGGTTTCTGTAATCTTCTGCCCTGGCAGGGGCTGCATAGTAAGGTACGTTTGGTGTACCAAATAACTCACCTAAATATAGTTTCCAACCATTAAAGTTAGATTTCGAGTTCCAAACAGGAGCATTATTGTCCTTTGCCGATTCACTTGTCATTCTATCATCCAACATTGGATATAATGGCATTTGAAACGCAATAGCTGCCTCCCCTTTATCCCTGGCATAAAGTGTAAGAGCAGCAGTTAATCCTCCTCCAGAACTATCACCGCCCACCATCAGCTGATTAGTCCTGATTCCTAATTCTTTAGCGTGGCTTTTCATCCATAAAAGAGCTTCATAACTGTCTTCAATGGCTGCTGGATATGGGGCTTCAACAGAAAGCCGGTAATCAGGAGCAATGACAACACAATTACTGACTTCAATAAATTTTTTTGCCATCACCTTAGCTTGTTCTGGAGCTCCGATTGCATAGCCTCCTCCATGAAACCAGAGAACTCCCGGAACATTTTCTTTAGTTTTTACTGGTTTAAATATACAGATGCGCAGTTTTGAACCATCTTTTCGAGGAATCCACTCTTCGGAAAATTGTATGGTATCATCTTTTATTCTCATTTTAAATTTCACTTTGCCAAATAGCCGCAAACTCGCCTCAGTGAAAGTGCCATTAATGATCCTAATCATTATTCCTGCAGCTCTTAAATCTTTATCAATCATACTGTTTTTTATCTTCATATTCTCTTCTCCCATTTCCATTTAATGAGACTCAAATTTTGTCAACACACTTGCTTCATCTTGACTGCTCTCCCATATTTATTTTTCAAGCCGGCAAATCATATCTCACACCTCTTCAAGAGTAACATCCGCAGCAACCCCTGAAGAAACACAACTTCTCCTGACTTGTCCTCACAATAATCATAGTCAGTTAATTCTTTAAGAATATTATTCATTAATTTTGCTGTTCATATTTAGATAACCATTTGCTAAATACATCCATAAACTTATGAATAGTACCTAAATTGACCATCATAATTATGAAATCTAAAATTGAGTAAAAGATAACTGTACCCAATGTGAATAATTGAAATGTGTTCTTAATAATATACATACATGCAGGCAAACAAATAATACTCGTAACAATAGCAGGAACATATTTTCTTACAACTAATGTCTGTACGCAATGTACTACCAAATGTAAAGTAAATGCAATAAATAAACCTAACCATAGGCTGTACCAATTCATTACATAGGAAATAGCTGTGATTATACAAATTAATATAAATTCTTCCGCTACTCCAATAGCAAAAGACGCTGTTGTAATATTATCAAAATGAGGCAGCAGCTTTTTCGATAACTTAGGAAATCTTTCACATAAATATCGTCTATTTTTTCTTATCCAAACTTGCATAAAAATTATTTCCTCAAAATCATGGAAAATGAAAAGTATAGGAAAAAGCCATATAATTAACTGGATATTATTCAATCATCATCACCCCTTAAGAGACCGTTATATTATTCTTCGCAATTTCCTACAAGGTTGTACAAATAAAAAAACATGATTAGTTCGCCAATTGAGTTGGCTTGATTGCGATGTTGAGGGTTAAAATAAAAGCATATATTTAAGTTGTTTCTATAGTTTAGAACTTATATAACTTAAATATATGCACCTCAATATCGCAATCAATAACTAGAACGAAGTCGCTAAAAGCTGGCCGCCCCCGTATGGGGATTCATAAATTCACATCTTATATTAAATGTAAAATCTACGTAGAAACCATTCATATTATTATGTTTTATTTAGAAAATTATGGCTTATATTCTTATTTTAGTATATAGCTTCCCCCTCCCCACAATCAAGTACTTATTCACTTTTATCTTCATTTATGGTGGTAAAGCACTAAGGGGCATTAATTTTCCTATCTTTATTAATTTTCCATTCTCACATTTCGTACACTTACCGATTTTAATTCCAGTTAATTTGAAAAATAGCTCCGCTGACGATAGATTCTTAAACTCTTTCGATTTAATCCTAAAGATCTCTATGCAGCGTTTAAACTTTAATTTCTTATTTCTATTTCCTAGAATGCCGTAATGTCTTATCTTCACAAATCTATCAGGTAATATGTGCATTGAAAATCGTCTGATAAATTCTTCAGATTTTAAAGACATTATCTTCTCTTTATTTTTATCTTTATAATCTCTCCACTTAAATACAATTTTTTCTTTATCAACTTTAATAATTCTATTATCAGATATAGCAACCCTGTGAGTATATCTGCCTAAATACTGCAACACATATTCCGCACTGCTGAAAGGTGCCTTACTATAAACAATCCATTCTTTTTTATATAACTTATCTTTAAATACATTAAAGATATTGTTAAATTGAAATTCACTTATATTTCCAGGAAATCTTAGTTTATTGTTTTGGTAAATCTTATTTAAATAAAATAAATATTTTCCCCGAAACTTTCTTGAAAGTACCTTTACAGGAATAAGGAATTTCTTTTTTGACTTTATCCATTTACTGCTATCAATACTTAATCCACCTCCAGGAACTATACAATGTATATGGGGGTGATACATTAAGTTCTGTCCCCAAGTATGCAAAATTGTTGTAAACCCTATATCGGCATTTAAGTATTCCTTATCCTTTGCTAATTCTAGCAAAGTTTCGGAAACTGCAGTAAAGAGAATAGAGTACATCTCTTTTTGGTTAAATAATGTTAAAGAATTTAATTGTTCTGGTATGGTAAAAACAATATGAAAGTAATGAGTTGGCAATAATGCTTTACTTCTCTCATAGATCCACATTTCTTTTGCATAAGTCTGACATTTAGGACAATGCCGATTTCTACATGAATTGTATGAAATCCTGGTTTCTCCACACTCATCACATTCATATACATGGCCGCCGAGCGCAGCAGTCCTACAATCTCTAATAGAATAAAGTGCTTTTAGAATATTAGATGGTAATTTCTTTGATTTTATATAAGCTTCTCCATGTAGTTTCATGATATGTTGAAGTGAATTCATAAATCTATTTAAACGTATCTAAAGGACTTATTATATTTAATGCCCTAAAATCTCTGACATGTAAATATATCGATGTTGTTTTCAGGTTAGAATGACCCAGTAATGCTTGAATGGTTGCTAAATCAACACCATCGTTCATCAGGTGAGTTGCAAAAGAATGTCTTAAGGTATGTGGAGTAGCTTTTTTAATTATTCCGGCCTTTTTCACTGCTTTATCAATAGCATGTTGCACAGTGCGGCTAGTTAGTTGTTTCCTTGTTTGCCTTGATACAAATAAGTAATCATCTGGAGAATAATTTTTTGATCTAAATTTTCTCCAATATAATCTTAACAATTCAAGATTTTTTTCAGATAATAGAGTATATCTTTCCTTATTTCTCTTACCATTACTAATTCTAATTTTCATTTCAGCACTCATAATATCAGATATTCTCAAGTTTAAAGCTTCGCTGACGCGTAAGCCGCCAGAATATAAAGTTGATATTATAGCCTTATGTTTTAAATAAGTGATAGATTCTAATAAAAGTTTTACTTCTTCTTTTGTTAAGTACTGGGGTAGTTTCTTATCATATCTAAGTTTAGGAACTCTTAAGTCACTCCATGTTCCTTCAAGTGTTACAACATAAAAGAATTTTAAAGTGCTGTTAATATAATTTACGGTTCCCCTGCATAATTTTCTTTCATTAATGCAATAATCTAGATATTGGATAATTTCCTTTTCACCTAGTATTTCAGGTGACTGATTATAGAATCTAGAATAACTTTTCATGATCCAAACCATATTTTTAATGGTAGCTTTGCTACGGCCACGAAGTTCTAGATCTTTAATCATTTTTTCAATTTTTTGATACATTTTATCACTCCTTAAAAAGTGTATAAAATGTGAGAAGTGAAGCTTCCTTGAGAAAGAAACTTCACTTCTTATTTTTTCCATATAATTTTAAATTAATCACTAGCCCTCGCCATCGCTTTTAGCGATTTAGTTCT
>JBEHWK010000126.1:0-9390 GCA_040217795.1 Clostridiaceae bacterium | reverse complement strand
TACTTATCTTATCCTGATTCTTTGTCCAGGATAAATCACGCTCGCATCTATGATACCGTTTAAAACTACAAGGCTCCTGACTTCAGTATTGTACAGCCTTGATATTCCCCAAAGGGTTTCACCCTTTTCCACAACATGATACACTTCTGATGAAATATTAAAAGCTTTGCAGATACCGCTAAATATTGCCCCAGCCATTTTATCCGGATCATAATTCCTCATATCCTCTTCACTGTCACAGAATGCGCATTCAACCAAAGTTGCAGGCATTCTGGTTTCATTCAGCACATAAAGATCATATCTTGCTTTTACTCCCCGATTTTTAAAACCAAGCTTTATGATCTCAGGAAGAATAACCTTGGAAACCGCTTCAGCATTGCCCCCCGGAATGCAGAGAATCTCAGTGCCCCTGGCCCCTGGAAATGCATTATGGTGAATGGATAGGAAAAAGTCCGCCCCTGAGTTATTTGCAGCCTCAACCCTTTTATTCAGGGAATCTAAAAGACTTTTTACATTTTCCGGTGTGCAGTCTATGACCCGGATGCCTGCCCCTGAACATTTTTCCATAAGCCTTTTGCCAACTTCAAAATTCAGCTGATCCTCTGACTTAATACCCTGCGCTCCCCTGTCATAAGGAACATTATGTCCTATATCAACTGCCAGTTTTAGTGTGTTGCTCATTTTTATCACCTCCTCAAAAAAGATATATGCCGCTTCAAAAAATATTAACGGCTGGGAGGTAACTGAATTGAATTTAAACAAGGTTGAAAATCTTGCACATCTATCAAAGAAAGGTGACATAAAAGCAAAAGAAGAGCTGGCCGAAGAATTCAAACCCCTTATACTGAATCTTGCAAAAAAGTCCTATATACAAGGCTTCGACTTTGAGGATATTAAAAATGCATGCTATGAAAGCCTGTTCAGGTGCCTGAAAATATACGACACCTCCAGGCACAGGTTTGTAGCCTATGCCACCACTTCAATAAAAAACTCAGTGGGATCATTGGTAAGGACCTCAAACAGAAAGTCCAGAACTGACGGCAAAGGAGCATTGATTCTTAATGATATTCTTGAAAATACACTTTCCTGTGATATGGGATTTGTTGAAGACAGAATTGCAAAAGACATGGCCGCCGCAAAAATCAGAAAGGCTGTTAAAAGCCTCAGTTATGAAGAACAGGAGCTTGTGGATTATATATTCTATAAAAAGCATACATTGAAGCAGTATTCAGACTACACCAGCCTGTCTTATTCCAGAGCTGTGAAAATGAAAAAGTCTGTGCTGAAAAAACTTAAGGAAATGCTTAAGGAAGAGGATTTCTCAATGTAAAAATATCAGTATGAAAGCAAAAAACGGACAATATAAGTCCGTTTTTGATCTTAATATAAACCGAATAAATAATCCTTTATCTTTTTAAAGTCTTCATCTACATTAATTCTTCAATATAGTAATTTATTAAACTAGGAAAACTATGTCCATCTCTAAGGAAATACTCTAAATATTGTGAATAATCATCGTAATTCTCTTTATATACTTCTAATATTGTGATGAGGTTTTTTCTAGCTTCTACTAAGATTGTACAATTCAAATTTAATAACTTTATTGTAAACTCAGCTTTTTTGTATCTAATATCTTCTTGTGATTTACAGCTTGGAATAATTTCACCAGTAAATATATTAAAAGTAAAATAATCTTTTGGATTTTCAATTACGGGATTAATAAAATTATCACCATAGCCATTCTCCTTTGAATTTCCACAAGTATTTTTCCCATTACAAGAAGCTATCAAGTTGTTATAATCCTCAAATAATTGTGGGAAATAATCTCTAGGCTTTATATGCTCAATATGACAATCATCAGATTCATAAATTGCAGTTTCACAGTAAGGACAATAATTATTCTGCTCCATTTTAACTATATATTCTTTTAATTGTCTTTTTATAGTCCCACAATTATAATCATCCCATGTCCTAGGAGAATTAATTCTTTTAAATTGCAAAAGAAATTCAGGTTCCTGCTCTTTATTTACCTTTAACATTATTCTTCTTAACTCCTCTTCTCCTAGAAACCTCTAAATTCAACAGCATTATATCCTTATCTAAATTACCTAAGTATTTATTTAAATATTTATAGGTTTTTATAAATTCATCACTATCATATAAATCCTTATTAAGTAAATCATTAATCTTTTTAAGCTTATCAGTTATATCTGCATTCCTGACACTTTCTAGATTCATGGTAGTTCTTAGAATGCTTTCTATAGGATGCCCGTAGGTTTCTTCTAACATTTTAGTATCAACTATATATACCTTATCCTTATCCCTCTTCATTACTTTTAGCTGCTTCGCTTCAATGTTACCAATAACATGTGGAGAATGAGTTGCAATGATAAGTTGGTTGTTTTCACCAATGCCCTCATAAACATCTATGATCTTTTGCTGCCACTGTGGATGCAATGATATCTCCGGCTCATCTATAAGAATAATAGAGTTATTTGCATTTAAGAATTTCAATGATAGGGCTCTTAAAAACAGTTGCTTTTCTCCAGAAGAAAGACTATCTATGTTAATTTGATTTCCTGATCTATCCTCAAAAGTAGGGTTGCTATTCTCGTCCTTAGATAATCCTATTAGTTTAACTTCTAAATCCATTGAGCTGAATATTGAGTTTATCTCGTTACATACTTTTTTTATACTGTCTTTTGCTGGTAATTCATCATTTATTAAAATTTCCCTCTGAATTCTATTAGCTATTAGAGACGGTATATCCTTTATGAATTTTTGATCTACAACATTTATGAAACTTTCCTGTAATCTAAAACTATAATCAACATTGTGTAAGTCATTAAAGTTTATTTCCGTTGGCATAAAGATAACCTTAGGCGCTACATTACTCTTAGTATTCAATTCATCAAATAAGTAGTGTTTTCTTTTTATTTCTTGCCAATCACGTATCATATCAGAAGCAAACAATGGCCCTGAAATCAGTTCCTCTTCTCCTTTGTTTATTTCTATATTCAAAACAGTTTCACCATGTCTGTGATTTAAATTATTATTTAACATATAAAAAATAGCTTTTAATAAAGTAGTCTTTCCAGCACCATTATCACCAATAACAACAATAGTATTTAACGGTTTTCCTGTTTCATCACAAAAGTCTACTTCCAAGTCACCCAAAACTTTATGATCACTAAATTTTATCTTCTTTACTTTCAATAAATTTCACCTCGTATTTTTCAATTATACATTATATTTAATACCAGTGCAGGTAAGATGTGAATTTCTTTACCCATCTCAATTTTTTAGAATTTTTGCCCACATTCCGTAAAAATATACATTAAGAGTTATATTTTTATAAGGGTATAGATTGTATCCATGTGTATTTACTACATAAAATCCAGTGCATCTACATTAAATTAATTATATTATTATCTATGAATAATATCAAATATTGAAGTGGAAATACAAACAAAATTGCTATTAAATTTTATATCAATGCCGTTGCCGTTCTTTCCTGTCTATTCACCTTAAAAGCTGAACTTCTCCACCACCTCAGAGGTTCTGTCATAATAAGCCTCCGCCATTTCTTCAATTCCCCTGCAGATCTCTCTTAAATTGCACTTCTCACATCCCTCCAGCACATTGTTTTCCAGCAGTGAACAGCTTAAGCTGTCCTCATAGGTTGAATTCCTGATTGCCAGAGACAGCTGCATCTTGTCAAAGCTTTGGCTCCCTTCAGCAGTTACGGTTATCTTATCCTTTATCATAAAAATCACCTCTTAAAATATCTTAAGATCAGTAAATGATCCCTCAAAAAGGATATATGCCTTTGGAATAAAAGTTTTACCTTGAAAGCATATATCTTTTATACCAGCCCCTAAGGGGTCAATGTAAAAAAGGAGGTGATTTAAAATGGATATAACCGAACTGATTAATCTTATAGCCAATGTTGGCTTTCCAGCTGCCATAACTGCCTATCTGTTAATCAGGCTTGAGAAGAATATTACAGGCCTTACGTCATCAATTAACAGGCTTAATACAATTATCTCAGCCAAACTTGGAGTAGCTATCGACAGCAGCCCTGAAGATAAAATTTCTTAAAAGTTCCCTAAGCAGCAAAATATTTTTTATCAGGCAGATAAATATCTCCTTCTCCTGCGTATATCTTTTTTGTACAGATTTGGAAAGGAGGTGTTGTATATGGCTGTAAATAAGGTTTTAGACTCAGTATCTCTTAGCATAGAGGTACAGAACGGCACAGATGCCGCAGGTCTTCCGGTATACAGAAAAAAGAACTTTTCAGGCATAAAGGTTGATGCTCTTCCTCAAAACGTATTTGATGTTTCCGAAGCAGTGAAGGCTGTTTTAGCTAATCCGACCCGCGACTATTACCTGAATGAAACATCAAAATTAGCACTGATCTAGTATTCTGAAATCTCTGAATTATAATAGAAAGAAGGTGAATTTATTATGGAGTATTCATTAACAATGACCTTTGTCACTTCTGGAGGGGACAAGGCTTCCCTGACTATAACAGGGGTTAAAAGCACTATTACCCAGCTTGAAGTTTCAACATTGATGGACACAATAATTACAAATAATGTGTTCCTCACCAAGACTGGTTCATTGACTGCCAAGTATGGCGCTCAGTTAACTGAAAGACAGGTTACTCAATTTACAGTTTAATAATAAAGGGCTTCAAGCCCTTTCCTTTTTTCCCCTGGGGTCGTTCCATATTTTGGAACAACCCCAGGGGAATATTTTTCTTTTCTTTTCAATTCATTCTATAGTTATTGCCACTGCTTCTCCTGATTTCCACCAGATAGTCCTTGCTCATTTCATAAATCCTGGATCCTATGGCCTCATCAATCTCCAAAAGCTTGTCTACAGTACATTCAGTGCTTAATATCAACGGGAGGAAATTCAGATACCTGTGGTTTAGAATCTCAAAGACAATATTAATGTCAGCTTCGGTTATTTTCCCCTTGAAAAGATCATCGATCAGAAGAATATCAGCGCACTGGAATTTTGATATTTCCCTCTGGTAGTACTCATCATCAAGTATTCTTCTTTTTATTCTGGAAATGCATATTTAAGCACTATACTGGATGAGGCTATAAGCTATTATTATGAGCATGTCATTAAGGGGAATGATAAGTGACAAAATTCGAGAGAGTCAAATTGACTCTCTCGAAAAAAGGGGATTTATGCGGTTTAGAGGCATAGTGCAGTGAAAGGGCTTGTTACTGTCATTCATAAGAACCACAGTTTTCCCGTCATTGAAGTTATTAACATATGACAGTACAAATTGCCCTGTCATTGTTCTAATGTTCCCTGCTGATAATCACGCTTATGAATAATATTTTTGTTTGGGACTTGTAGGCTTATCAGGTATTTTAAGTTTTAATAATCCACCTTTTATCAGGAGGTTTATTATTTTTTCACTGAGATACCTTCTGCTTTTAATTTCCAAAAAATCTTGGATTTCTCTTCTATTTCTGGCAATTTTGCAAAAATCAAATATTTCTTCTGTTCCTCCTTTATCTAAAATGGTAATTCTTCATCTGGCTCATTAGGATTATCCGATTTCTCCACCATATATGTTTCTGTTTTTTCATTAAATAAACCATAAGGTACCCCATTTTCTGTAAATCCAGCTATAAATTCCATATCATATAGCACTTCTAAATACTCTTCGTATTGTTCCTCTGTCCATACTTCAAAGTTATTATTTGTGTGTTTTTTAGATTTTTTCTTTTTACTCATGTTTTAGTGTATTATCTCCTATTTAATTTTCACTATCATAGAAAGCAAACTTTCTTTTTCATCTCATCTTTTAAAGCAGGTCTTCTGTTATTTTCTGTAAGAACCTTACTATAATACTGGTTAAATTTTTCTATTTCATTCATGTAGGTATAAATGTCCTTTATTATCGAACAATAGTATGCCGCTCTTGCATATCTGCTTCTCTGTGCTGCATTTATATGGAACTGCACCATCTGCTTAAGAATATCAATAGAACTGTTTAGCAGTAATTGCTCATTATGGCAATTCTTTTGATTTTTAACCATATCTATAATTCCATCAATCTTACAATCTTCAATCCTTTGTATAAATTCCTGAAGATTATTCAATTTTATGCTTTTATCTCTCAGAACACGGTAAATTAGAGATTTAACAGTATATTTCAGGTAATCATGACGTGAATAACCCTCTGACTTCAATGCTGTATTGATAAGTTCAAAAGTATATCCTTCAAATGACAGTATCCTTAAAATTATTGAAATTGAGTCATATCTTTTACTAGTCTTAATAAAATTCAGCATATTGCCAATAAAACTATTCAACTCTCCAGTTTTAACTGCTAAATTTCTTGCCCTCAAATACAACTCATGGCTGCTGTTATTTTTAAACATTTTAACTGCAACATCGTATGCCTCATTGAATTTATTCAACTTCTCAAGGCAATCTGCCAGTTTTTTATTAAGAGCTGAAACCATTTGTTCATTTTGAACTTCCTTAATTGCAGCTTCAATAGTTTTTATAGCCTCATCCCACATTTTTATATTAATATACCCTTGTGCCACATCATTAAAGAAATTTGGGTTATAGCAGACCAAACTCTTTGGAACCACTATTTCATCAAATTCAAGGTTTTGCTTTAAGTAAAAGCTCCTCAATAATTCATATAATCTATGTTGTATCCCCCAGCAATCACAATTATCTGCAATGCTTTCTCTGATCGCTTCTTCTATGTAAGGATTATCCTTAAAATTATTAAGAATGCTCTCGGTGCACATTTCTCCAAAACTTATCCAGAAGTCAATAGCTTTGGCTGCAGCCAGCTCTTCATTTGATATCTGATTTCTTATTGAAATATAATATTCTTCAAAGACCTCATCCCAGCCTATATCAATATAATCCCTGGGGTTATCTATTCCAAGAACTTCTTCATCAAACTCTGCCTCATTCAGACATTTCAATAAATTTTCAAAAGCTTTATATGAAATATCATAATTTTTATTCCTGGCAAACATTAGGGATATTCTTAGTAATTCCGTAAACTGTTGTGCCCATTCACTTTCACTATAGTCTTCAGTTTCTTCTCCCTCTTCATAAGAATAATATTCATGATAACTATCATAGTCTCGCTCAGTATAATACTGTCTATCTAAGCATTCTGTGCAGAATACTTCCACTCTCTTAATAAAACTGTCACCATCACATGCACCTGCTTCAATAAGTGCCTCCTGAGGACTTATCCATTTTGAAACAAACTCTATTCTCTCTTTTTCAGGCAATTTATTCATTAATTCATTGATTAACGTAATCAATTCTTCTTTTGAACGACTGACTAAGTTGTAATTTTCTTTAATCATCTTCACCCCTGCCTTCAGTACAAACTTCATCCAGGCATCCATCATCAATAGCCGAACCTCTGTTTTTATAAGGAACCGAACGTGCCCGGCCCATTTTATAAAATTTGCATGATTTTGGCCCATAACAAAAAGTTTCAAATCGATATTTTTTTATATCCCTGTCAAAATCCCACTGAATTTCAACATTAGCCATATTTGCCCATATGCATTTAAAACATTTTGTTTCCCACAGACTCTTACTTAAGAGCCTGGCACCTCTTTCTTCATAGGTCTGCATTGCCGGAGGCGGCATTATCCATGGTGGAGCTGTTGTTTCAAGGCTCTCAGCTGATCTGTCCAAAAGTTTTAAAGAGCCAGCTCTATAATAATCTGCAAATTCTCTTTCTTCATATTTTTTTGTCCATGCTGCTCCTTCAATTACATCCCCTATCTGAAACAACCCCTTTAACTGCTGTTTTTCAGAAATTGCAACTGTAAACTGTCTTTTACCATCACTGCTGCTTCCTTCAATAAAGAAATTATATCCCAAATGGTAATGTGTCCGATTATCCGTAAGATACCTCCAAATTCTTGTTCTTGGTTGAATAGATACAATTTGCCCCTGCCAACTCACTTTTATTGAATTATTTCCAAAAGTATTATGTCTCATCTTTATTCCCAATCCTTTATAGATAATGTTTTTACTTGTCCTTCCTTATTACCACGTAATCAAAAATACATCTTCGTCATTTTGACACTTTAGTAATTCTTCGGTAAAGCCGCTCTTTGAAAATATGATAAAATACTCTTTTCTGCTGCTGTCAAGACATTTTACTTTTTTTGCTTTTTCTTTTAATTTATTCAGTACATTCACGCCCACCATATTGTCCCAAAATTTGCACTCTCCAAATAATATTGAGTTTTCAAATGTGTTTATTGCCACTACATCTATTTCCTCGCTTGAATCCCACCATCGCCCAACTTTCAGCGGCTGGAAGGGCAATTCCATTTCCCACAGCATTTCAGCACACACTTTTTCAAATACAAATGAAATATGACTGTCAATTAAATTTCTCTCTATCACCTTCATTACATACTCTGTCCTGCCCATTTCCAGATATGAAGTATATGGAAATACGAACTTAAACCAGAAATTTATGAAATTATCTTTAATAAAATACAGCCCCTTTTTACTTTTCTCCGCATTTTCCTCAGTTACCGGAACTTCTCTGACTACAATATCCAAACCTTGAAGTATGCTTAAATATTTTCCTGCAGTTGAACCTGGAATTGAAAGACTCGTTGAAATATTCCCCATTTTATGATTACCAGCTGCTATGGATTTTAGAATCGATAAATATGTTATAGGTTTTTCCACCTCATTTTTCAACAAAAAATTAGGTTCCTCGTATAAAAAGCTATCACTATTCAAGATGTTTTTTTCGATGGATTCCATCAGATTCTGATTTTCTCTGAACACCTCAATATATTTAGGTACTCCCCCTGTAATGCTGAACCTTTTTACCTGTTCTTCAAAAGACAAATTATCATAAAACTCTTTTGTCTCATTAAATGAGAGAGGTGCAAGCTTTATCTGAGCCGTCCTCCTTCCATACAAAGGACTTGTGTAGGAAAGGGTCAATCCTTCCATCATATTCATATATGAACCGCATACTATTACCATGATATTTTTCTTTTTCAGCTCTTCATCCCATATTCTTTGAAATATGCTTGGGAATGCTTTGTTTGTCATACATAAATATTGAAATTCATCTATCACCAGTACCAGTCTTTTTCCATCCCCCCCTTCCGGTATTAGTTTAAATATTCCATCCCAATTTTTAAAAGTAATATCTCGTATAAAATCCTGGTTTAAATACTCAGCCATTTCTTCCTGAAGTTTCTTTTGATTTTCTGATTCTATTTCCTCATTGGCCAAAAAATACACACTATTTTTATCTTTAATAAATTCTTTTATTAAAGTGGTTTTACCAACCCTTCTTCTTCCGTATATAACTACAAAAGAAGCTTC
>JBEHWK010000125.1:0-9585 GCA_040217795.1 Clostridiaceae bacterium | reverse complement strand
TTGAAATGAGTTATGTTAAGTGATATACTATACACTTGTAAGTCCCTGCTATGCATTAGCATGGCCAATAGTCCGGAGGGAGGTGAAAAGAATGAGAAAGTATGAAACTATATTCGTAATTCATCCATCATTCGATGAGGAGGCTGTTAAAGCTACAATCGAAAAGTTTAAGGGTGTTATCGAAAACGGTGGTGGAACAGTTGACAACGTTGATTTCTGGGGTAAGAGAAAACTTGCTTATGAAATTAAAAAAGTTAACGAAGGTTACTACACACTATTCAACTTTACTGCTAACCCAGAATTACCAAGCGAGTTAGACAGAATATTCAGAATTACAGACGGAATCGTAAGACACATAATAGTTAAGGAAGAAAAATAGGGTGGTGTTTTTGAATGAATAAAGTAATTCTTATAGGCAGACTTACTAAAGATCCTGAGTTGAAGTTTACACCAGGAAACGGTACTGCAGTAACCACTGTAACCCTGGCAGTTGATAAGTATAATGCTTCAACTGGACAAAGGGAAGCTGATTTTATCTCAGTTACAATTTGGGGTAAACAAGCAGAATCTACTGCTAACTATATGAGCAAAGGAAGCTTAATGGCTATAAGCGGTAGAATCCAAACTAGATCTTATGATGCCAAAGATGGAACTAAGAGATATGTTACAGAAGTAGTTGCTAATGAAGTTAACTTCTTAAGCAGAGGAAATGCTTCAGGAAACAAAAATGCTGGTTTCGGTAATGGCTCTGAATATGCTGGATCATCAAACAATAGTTTTGGTGGTGGAATGAGCTTTGAAGAGGATATGACTCCAGTTGATGACGGAGATATCCCATTCTAAAAATTAGGTAAGGAGGGAAAAAGATGAGCAGAGAAGTAAGAAAAGGCGGCAAAATGAGAAGACCAAAGAGAAAAGTTTGCGCTTTTTGTGTTGATAAAGCTGAATCAATAGATTACAAAGATATAAATAAGCTTAGAAAGTATGTTACTGAAAGAGGTAAGATTTTACCAAGAAGAATTTCTGGAACATGTGCAAAGCATCAAAGACAATTGACTGATGCTGTTAAGAGAGCTAGAAATATAGCTTTGTTACCATTTACTACAGAATAAAAATAAAACCCCATGAGGGGTTTTATTTTTTTACCCTGAAATACTTAGTTGAAATAATATCCAAAAAAAACTAAAATATAAATACAGGATTATAAAGGAAAGGGGTAATGGTATTGAAAAAAGAAGAATTCAATATAATGGGAGATATAAAGCTTATAGAAGAACTTAAAGCACAATTGATATGTGTAATAGGTGAGTTTTTTCATCTGTTGACAAGAGGGAGCAATGTAGCTAAGGATTCAGTATTGGAATGTATATCATCAGCAATGATTATATTGTATTTATTAGGGGAAAAATTAGGATATTCATATCTGCAGATTGATGAGAATACTAAAGAAAAAATCAGAATAGGAATTATTGATGACAAGAATGATGAAAACTATGGGGAATCATTAAAAAAGCTGCATTTTCATTTAAAAGAAAGAAGAGATTAAATTGGAGGAAAAATGAAAAAAATTTCAACAAGAGCTACAGTAGAATCTGGAATAATGGCTACAGTAATTTTCATGTTAATGGCCATAGGCACGTTTATACCGGGAACAGCCGCATTTATAACATTTATATTACCGATACCGGCTATACTCATATATCTGAGAAATAATGCCAAGGCAGCAGTTTTTTCACTTTTTATTTCGGGAATATTAATCAGTATGTTCAATAATCCAGTCTTAGCACTGGGAACATTAATACTTACTGGTTTGGTATCCTTTGCATTAGGGTACAGTATAAAACATAAATTAAGTTTCACCAATACTCTTGGTCTGGTTTTTATAGGAAACCTTACAGGAAACATCATAGATTCGATACTATATTATTATTTGTTTTTGGGAAGTTCAATTGCAAATGAATTAAAGAAAACTACAGAAGAGTTAAAATTAAGTATGGATCAGTTCAATATCATGTCACAAAACTTTTCGGTTGAAAGTTATAAAAATTTAGATTATAATATCTTGCTGTATTTATTGCCTGCTTCCTTTATTATATTAATGCTTATATCGTCATTTGTAACTTACGTAATAACAAAAAAAATTATTTCAAGGTTTAATTTTGAAATGAATCCTCTTCCTAAGTTTTCAAACTGGTATATAGATATTAAGGTAACAATATTAATTATGGCAGTTGCTATATTTAGTTTTTATATGGATTTAAAAAATATTGTTTCAGCAAAATATTTTGAGTTATCCGCTATGATGTTACTGTATTTTTTTATGGGAGTCGTAGGTGCCGCCGTAATTGACTATGTTTTAGGAGAAAAGTTTAAAGTTAAGGGTAAAACAAGAGTTTTGATTATAGCTCTTTTGTTTTTAACAAACCTAGGCAAATATTTATTTTTCATAGGATTGATAGATAGTATAATTGATATAAGAGGACTTGGACATAATTCTTTCAAAAAGGCTATAACAGGATCAAATAAAAACTGAAATTTTAAAATGATCCTTAAGGAGGCTTTCAATGAATAGTAAAAGTAAAAATTACATTATGATTTTCGCAGTGATAATAACATTACTTGATATATCCTTTTATTTTACAAAAAGATTAGAGTTATTATTTTGGTTAACAATAATAACTCTAATCTTATCATTGTTTAATGTGAATAAAAGAATTAATATACAGAAAAGGTTTAAGGATAGCATAAATAATATGTCCCGTTATTTGTCAGATACAATGGAAGATAATTTGATGGATATGGTATACTCTATAGTAATAATAAATGCTAAAGGCGATATATTGTGGAGCAATAGAAAGTTTAATAATGAAATTAATACAGAGGCTCAAAGGCAGACCAATATTTTAGGCCTTTTCAGGGATATTCACTTAGATAAAATTGTGAAGGCTTTTATTAAGACATCCCAAAAAGTAAAGTTTAAGGAAATAATATATGAGATCTACAGTGAAAAGATACAATTTTTTAAAAAGGAAGAAGCCTTCTTACTTTATTTTAATGATATAACATATCTGGAAAATTCGTCTGCTACTAAGGACAGTATAATGTTAATAGAAGTAGATAATATAAATGATGTGACAGGTTCTATGGAACCAGATAAGGTTCCTTTGCTCATTGCAGAGGTTGAGAGAACAATAAATAATTATGCCTTAAGAAAAAATGCAATGATAAGAAAATACAGTTCAAGCAAATATGTTCTGTGTTTGGAAGACAGGCTTATAGAGGAACAGATAAAAAAGAAGTTTGATATTTTAGATAGCATAAGAGATATTGACATGGGTAACAAAATGGATGTTACACTATCAATTGGAGTAGGTATCGGAGGAAGCTCTCCATTAGAAAATCATAATTTTGCTATCTCAGCTAAGGAGTTGGCTCTTGGCAGAGGCGGAGATCAGGCTGTAATAAAATGGCCCGGGAAAAATGCTTTCTTTGGAGGCAATACCAAAGAAATGGAGAAGAGAACACGAGTAAGAGCCAGAGTTGTAGCCAGGGCACTTAAGGACCTGATATATGAAAGTTCCAGCATATATATAATGGGTCACAAAAACCCTGACATGGACTGCTTCGGAGCGGCATTTGGATTATCCTCAGCTATTAAGCAGATGGGAAAACAATGCAAGATAATATTGGGAAATGACAACAGAAATATAAGCGCTTATTTAAAAGAGGTAAATAAGGATAAATCCTATAAAGATTTATTTATAAATGCAGAAGATGCCGTTGCTAAAATCACTAAATCAGATTTGGTAATTGTTGTTGACGTTCATAATATAAACTACGTTCAGGAAAGCAGAATCATATATAAGAGTAAAAAGATTGTTATTATAGACCATCACAGAAGAAGTCCTGATATAATAGAAGGTGCCCTGCTTAATTTTATAGAGGTATATGCTTCATCAACATCAGAACTGGTTACAGAGGTTGTACAATATATGTCCGATAAACCTAAGTTGAAGGTAATTGAAGCAGAGGCTTTATTAGCAGGTATTTTTATGGATACTAAGAATTTTATATTCAAAACAGGGGTAAGAACCTTTGAAGCTGCATCTTTTCTGAGACGGTCAGGTGCAGACACAATACAAATAAGAAAGCTGTTCTCTGATGATTTAAAAAGTTATATTATAAAAGCTGAAACTATTAAATCAGCAGAAGTAGAAAATAATATCGCTATTGCCATATGTCCCCCAGAAGCAACAGAATCTGTGCTAGCTGCCCAAATAGCGGATGATCTGCTAAACATTACTGGTATCCAAGCGTCTTTTGTATTTGTTAAAATAGGAGAAGATGTTTATATAAGTGCCAGATCTTTAGGAGAAGTGAATGTCCAGGTTATTTTAGAAGCCTTAGGGGGTGGAGGGCATATGACAATGGCTGGAGTAAAGCTTGTTGATTCAAATATAGAAACAGCTAAACAACAGCTTAAAGAAGCCATATCAAAGTACTTAAGGGAAGGTGAATAATTATGAAAGTAATACTACTTGAAGATGTAAAGAAAGTTGGGAAAAAGGGAGACGTTGTTGAAATGTCAGATGGATATGCAAGAAATTTTCTGTTTCCAAGGAAATTAGCGCAGGAAGCTACTCAAAGCAATATGCATATCTTAAATACTAAAAAAGAAAATGAAAGAAAAAAGAAATTATCAGAAATTGAGGCGGCTCAAAAGTTAGCAGCTGAACTAAAAGATAAAGAAATAAACATTAAAGCAAAAGCAGGTGATCAAGGAAGATTATTCGGAGCAATAACAAGCAAAGATGTTTCTGAATTGATTAAAGCACAATATAAAGTAGAAATAGATAAGAAAAAAATTGTTATGGATACAATTAAATTAGCAGGAGTATATAATATTGAATTGAAGTTATACCCTGAAGTTACAACAAAAATGAAGGTTGTTATTGTTTCTGAAACATAAGGAGGACTATAATTGAGCACAAGAAACCAAACAAATGTATTAGCAGAATTAATGGGAAATGAACTTTCTTTAGAGTCTCAAGTAAATGTGCTATTTGATATACTAAAGAATGTTTTAGACGACGGAGCTATCAGAGCGAGAACTGTTAAGTACAAATTACAAAAATACGTTAAATCTGAATCAATCTACGACAGAGTGTATGCAATAAATAAAATTGCTTCTGATGGTAAGGGTATAAAATCAGTCCCAAGTTCTAAAAATGTAAATGATGCAATGGAAGATACTTTTAATTGGGTTTCTGATGAATTAGCTAAGCGATTCATTCAAAATAGAATAGAATCTCAAGTTGAACAAGTTTTAATGGAGAAACAGGACAAATATATTGATGAAATGAGATTAGGCATCATAAGAAAACAAAAGGGTCCTGAAAATGCTAAAACTTTAAAGAAATATGCAAAGCTGGAAGTACTTGATGCAAGAAAAACAAACAAGAATATAATGAGTTTGCTTAGACCTTCCGATTTTTCTGAAATAGTTGGACAGGAAAGAGCCATCAAATCATTATTGTCTAAGATAGCATCACCATATCCTCAGCATATAATTTTATACGGACCTCCAGGGGTAGGTAAGACTACAGCTGCAAGAATAGCTCTTGAGGCAGCAAAAAAGATGAGCTTCACTCCTTTTGATGAAGATTCAAAATTTATAGAAGTAGATGGTACTACTTTAAGATGGGATCCAAGAGAAATTACAAATCCATTATTGGGTTCCGTTCATGATCCTATCTACCAGGGAAGTAAAAAGGATTTAGCTGAAATAGGAGTGCCTGAACCAAAACCAGGATTGGTAACTGAAGCACACGGGGGAGTACTCTTTATAGATGAAATCGGGGAACTGGATGAAATACTTCAGAATAAGCTGCTTAAAGTGCTGGAGGATAAAAGGGTTGAGTTTTCGTCATCTTACTATGATCCTGATGATGAAAGCACACCTAAGTATATTAAGTACTTATTTGATAAAGGAGCTCCCGCTGACTTTGTGCTTATAGGAGCTACAACCAGAGAACCTAATGAAATTAATCCTGCACTGCGTTCAAGGTGTACAGAAGTATACTTTGAACCATTAGGAGCAAAAGATATTGAACAAATTGTGATAAATGCTGCAAAGAAACTGGAGGTTGAACTGGAAGAAGGAATACCTTCATTAATAAGTAAATATACTATAGAAGGAAGAAAAGCAGTAAATATTCTTGCAGATGCTTATGGATATTTCCTTTACAATAATAAGGACAACCTTCCTGAAAAAATAGTAATTACAATGAAAGATGTAGAGGAAGTAATCGCTACAGGCAGATTTGTTCCTTATGAGAGACCATGCAGCACTGAAGCTTATGATATTGGACACATATATGGTCTGGGAGTATCAGGATTTTTGGGCTCTACATTGGAGATTGAAGCTTCAGTTTTTCCTGCAAAGGAAAAAGGAGCTGGTTCTATAAGGTTTAATGAAACTGCAGGGTCAATGGCTAAGGATTCAGTTTTCAATGCTGCTTCAGTAATAAGAAAGTTGACTAATAAGGATATCAAAGATTATGATATTCATGTCAATGTTGTAGGAGGCGGAAATATTGACGGGCCTTCAGCCGGAGTTGCAATTACTCTATGTATAATTAGTGCACTGGAAGAGAAACCATTAAGGCAGGACGTGGCTGTAACTGGTGAAATATCCATAAGAGGAAAGACAAAACCTGTCGGTGGAATTTTTGAAAAAATTTATGGGGCCAGAAGAAAAGGCATAAAATTAGTATTGGTTCCGAAAGATAATGAAAAGGAAATTCCTGTACAGTTAACTGATATAGAGGTTAAAGCGATAGAATCAATAGAAGAGGCAATAGAAATTTTATTTAACTAACAAAATTGCTAAAAAAGAGGCAGAGCCTCTTTTTTTTAGTATAATAGTAAAGTGACACATATATAATAATTTATTTAGTCTGTGTATTACAGATAAGGAGGTGATTTTTAGTGGAAAATAATATTATGAAGAGCTTGCCCCAAAGTATCGAGGCAGAACAATCTGTAATAGGTTCAATGATCATAGATAAAACAGCTATTGCACAAGCAGCTGAATCTTTGAAGGAAGAAGATTTTTACAGAGACTCTCACAAGGTAATATTCAGAAGTATAGTAGATATGTTTCAAAGGGATATGGCAGTAGATTTAGTTACCTTGCTGGAATATCTAAAATCTACCGGAAAACTCGATAATGCAGGTGGTGCCACCTATGTAACTGAAGTAAGTGATTCAGTGCCTACTACTGCAAACTTAGGTTCTTACATAAAAATTGTTTCAGAAAAATCAACCTTAAGAAAATTAATCAGAGCCTCTACAGAAATTATAGAATCAAGTTACAATCAGCAGGGAGAAGTTGAGAAAGTACTTGATACAGCAGAAAAAAGAATTTTTGACATTGCTGAGAAGAGGAGCACATCGGATTTTGAAGTTCTAAGTGATGTGTTGGAACGAAGTTTTGAGCAGATTGAAAGATTATTTAATAATAAGGGGGACATAACTGGTGTAGGATCAGGATTTAAAGACTTGGACAGCAAGACATCCGGCTTCCAAAAGGGAGACATGGTCCTTATTGCTGCAAGGCCATCCATGGGTAAAACAACTTTTGCATTGAATATAGCCGAATATGCAGCCTTGAGAGAGGGAAAAAGTGTAGTGATTTTCTCATTGGAAATGTCTAAGGAACAATTGGCTTATAAGTTATTATGTTCAGAAGCAAATGTAGATATGTTAGCATTAAGAACAGGTAACTTAGAAGATAAGGATTGGGATAATATAGCCAGAGCTTCAGGTCCTCTATCAAAAGCAAGGATATTTATTGATGATACAGCTGGTCTATCTGTTATGGAGATGAGAAGCAAGTGCAGAAGAATTAAAATAGAACATGGTATAGATTTAATAATGATAGATTACCTGCAGCTTATGTCAGGATCAGGGGAAAGCAGACAACAGGAAGTCTCTGAAATATCAAGAAGTATAAAAGCGCTGGCAAAGGAGATGGAGTGTCCTGTAATAGCACTTTCCCAGTTGTCCCGTGCTCCTGAACAAAGGGCTGACCACAGGCCCATGCTTTCTGACCTTAGAGAGTCCGGGTCCATAGAGCAGGATGCTGACTTAGTAATGTTTTTATATAGGGATGAATATTACAATAAGGAAACTGAAGAAAAAAATGTTGGTGAGTGTATAATAGCAAAACAAAGAAACGGTCCTGTTGGAACTGTTAAGTTAGCATGGCTGGGACAATACAGTAAGTTTGGAAACTTGGATTCGGTGCATAGAGAATAGTAACGAGGTGGCAATGCCACCTCGTTTTTTTATAAAGTTTTTTTTGAATATTAAAAAGAAATCAGGGAAAATTAAAAAGTGAAAGCAGCAAAGGAGTGAAATTTAATGAATACAAAAATAGATTCTAAAAATCAATCAATGGTTGATGAATATTCTTGTTTGGCGGAGCTGCAGTTCCGGCGTGGCGTGAGCCACTTGTCCGGAACTACTGAGCCACCCTTTAGTTTTTTGTTATTCACTAAGTTTTTTGTCTAATCCGTATACCTCACGCATTGAAATATCCTTAGTTGGATCAATGCTTTCTATATTGATTTTGTATGAATCATGAACAATACGATCTAGTATGGCATCTGCCAGTGGACCATCGTTACCTCCAAGTTGCTCATACCAGCCTTCTGCTCTGTATTGGGAGCAGAAGAGGGTGGAAGATTTCTTTCTTCGGCGATGCAGTAATTCGAAAATGTCCTTACGCTCATTTTCATTAGGTTTTAAAAGTAACCACTCATCAATAATCAGCAGTAATGGATTAGCATACTTCGTCATGACCTTTTTGTATGTACCTTCATTTCTTGCCATTTCAAGGTCAATTAGAAGGTCAGGAAGTCTTACGTACTTTGTAGTATAGTACTGCTTGCAGGCTTCCATGCCAAAGGCACAAGCAATATATGTTTTACCGCTTCCGGTTGCACCGGTAATGAAGATATTCCTATATTCTGCGATATATTCACAGGTTGCAAGCCTTGTGATGAGCTCTTTATTCAGCTTACGTCCGGACGTATAATCAATGGCCATGATGCTGGCATCAGGCTGGTCGAATTCAGCATTCTTCATTAATCTCTTTAATCGGTTGTTTTTTCGGTTACTATATTCAATATCTACCAGCATAGCAAAGCGATCCTCAAAAGTAACTTCCTTCATTTTAGTGTCAGTCAGCTGGTTACGGAATGCATCTGACATGGCAGTTAGACGCATTTCAATTAATTTATCAATGGTACTTTGATTTATCATAGATGTTTACCTCCCATAATAGCCGGCACCTCTTGTAATGCCGTGATTATTGTGTGTGGTTTCTGGTTTATCCGGTACGATTTGTGACTTATCACGCCCGGTTGAGAGTATGTTTTTGATACTCTTGTAACTGGGGGTAGCTGTATAGGAAAGAGCCTTATTACAGGCAACTTCTAAACGCTCGACTGAATATTTATCTGCCAGCTTTAAAACTCCCATACAACTTCTGTAACCCTGCTGTTCCACACGGTTGGA
>JBEHWK010000124.1:0-9612 GCA_040217795.1 Clostridiaceae bacterium | reverse complement strand
GAAATCAAAAGGTTTAGCAGGCAAGGTTGCAGTGTCAGGACAAGATGCTGACCTGGATGCTGTCCGGAGAATAGTTGAAGGAACTCAATTAATGACCGTCTTTAAAGATTTCCGGGAGGAAGCCAGGACTGCTATAGATGTAGCAGTAAACTTGGTTACAGGAAAGCCTGTTAACTTAACCGGCTATGTAAAAAACGATAGTATTAACGTGCCTTCAGTTCTTCTGGACCCAATTGCTGTAGATAAAAATAATATCAAGCAGGTCCTTATAGACAGCGGATTTTATACGGAAAAAGAGGTTTATGGAAGGAAAATTTGAGACTGCCAGGTTGAAGCATATTTCCCCCTTTAATTCAAAAGAGTCCAGCTATTATGCCCGACTCTTTTGTCCATGTATCATCTGATTAAATTTTTCTATCTCTGTATTTTCAATAATTTGTATCTTTATATTTGTTTAAATACTTATGATTCTTTGATTTTTTGATTCTCCTGAATTAAGCTGAAAAAAATCAGGAAACTTAACCTTTCCGGTAACCATATCATATTTGGCTAGAATCACATCTATATTCCCGCTGTCTTTTGCTTCTTTGATTATTGAACTTTCCAGAAGTCTGTTAACTGAAAGTGAAATATTCTCATTTTCAGCTCTCAATGCAATCTCTGCACTGCTGATATTCCTGAAGTCGGCTTTTACTTTTTCGACAGCCGGAGTAATATTCCTCACAATGGTTTTTATATCGGGTGAATTGTCCCATTCTTCAACAGCGGCCTTCACTGCTCCGCATTTATCATGTCCAAGAACAATAACCAATGGTACCTTCAGTATTTTAACTGCATATTCTATGCTGCCCACTGCAAGACTGTCAGCAATATTCCCTGCATTTCTCACTACAAATATCTCTCCAAGCCCTGCATCAAAAATCAACTCAGGTGAAACTCTGGAATCTGAGCAGGTTACTATTGCAGCATAAGGGTGTTGCCCATTTTCATAGAGATCCAATAAAACTTTTGGAGATATCTTTTTATATGAAGGCCTGCCGCTTATGTACCTCTGATTCCCTTCAACAAGCATCTCCTTTGCTGTATCTGCAGAAATTATCTTCTTATTCCTGCTGTCTATGTTTATTATATTTTTTGAATCCTTTTTAAAAAATCTATTTTTCATAAAAAACCTCCAAAACAGTTGTACTCATAATCATTTTTAACTTTTCTATCATAGACCGCGAGGAAGTTACAAGTATAATATTATGTTATCAATTCCACCTGGATTGAACATATTCATCTATAGCTTGTGCAACTTTTTTAGATACTCTTACAGCTTCTACAACAGTCTTAGCCCCGGTTACTACATCTCCGGAGGCAAAGACTCCATCCCTTGTAGTTCTTCCATATTCATCAGTTCTTATAAGTCCTGCTTCATTTACTTCAATACCAATGGTATTTGAAATGATATTTGACCTTGGTCTTTGCCCTATAGCTATAATAACTGAGTCACAAGTGAATAATTTCTCTTCACCATTCAGGGTTATCATCTGATTTCTGCCCTCTTCATCCTCCACTACTTTAGTTTTCACATATTTGATTCCTTCATCTGTAATTTCAACAGGGCTTTTAAAACATTCAATTTTAACACCGTCAATTTTTGCGAATTCAACTTCACACTTTTCTGCTTCAATGTTCTCCGGCCCCCCTCTGAACATTATATAAACTTCTCTTGACCCATTTCTCAACACTGTTCTTGCAACATCCATTGCCACGTTACCGGCTCCTATTACACAAACCTTCCCCCCTAAATTATAACTTTCGGGATTTTTTAAGTAGTCAATGGCATAATGAACATTACCAAAGGTTTCTCCTTTTATCCCCGGGGATCCAGGTCTCCATATGCCTGTTCCGATAAATACAGCCTTGTATCCGTCCCTGAAAATATCGTCTATTGTAATGGTCTGCCCTATCAAAGTATTCGGTCTTATCCTTACACCCATATTTATCAGCTTTTCTTTAAGTTTTTCAAGAATTACCTTTGGCAGCCTGAATTCGGGAATACCATACCTTAAAACACCACCTATATTGTCGTGAACTTCAAAGATTGTTATATCATACCCTCTTAATGCAAGGAGAATGGCAACAACGATCCCTGCTGGGCCTGAACCTATTATTGAAATTTTTTTACTTTGAGTTTTAATAACTTTTGTATCTATAAAATTTAAATAATATTCAGAAATATAATTTTCTATAGAACTTATCTTAACGGGTGTTCCTTTTCTGCCAAGTACACAATTCCCTTCACATTGTTTTTCATGAGGACAAACCAATGAACAAACTACTGATAAGGGGTTATTTTTAAATAGCATTTCTCCGCTCTCAACAATGCTTCCATTTAAAAACATCTCTATTACTTCGTTTATTGGTGTGTTTACCGGGCACCCCTCTTTGCACATAGGCTTCTTACAGTTCAAACACCTTTGTGCTTCTTTTATTACCGATTTGTTCATAAAAACTTCCCCCTTATAAGTTGTTAGTTATTAAAGCCTTCTCATTGGCTATCTCCAGATCAGCCCGCATAACAGTTCAAATAACTCCAGAAAGACTTTTGGATTTTTCCCTGTAATCTGATTGATTTTTTCCAGTCTGTAGTTTAAGGTGTTCCTGTGTATATTTAGCCTGTTAGCCACGGAATTCATGTCACCGTTCTCCTCTACATATATCTGTATAGTCTGAATAAGCTCAAGTTTATTTCCGGATTTATCAATATCCAATAGTGAAATGGCTAAAGTTTCTTCGTTGTCATATGACAGGTGAATAAAGAACCTTAAATCCTTGTAAGTATATGTCTTTTCCAGCGGTTTTATCTTAGTACCGATCTCAATTGCCAGTTCAGCATTTTCCAGTGAAGTGGCAGCAACTTTTGCTTCTCCGCCTAAGCCTATTTTATTAATGTCCCTGCTTTCTTCCAAGCTCTTTATCAGTTCATTACTTTTCTGATTTCCTGTAATAAAAAACACTGTCTTATTACTATCCAGGTCAGAATAATGAGTATGCTTTTCACATAATGCTCTGAAAGCTTTAGAATTCACATCACCCTCTGCAAGAATAGCCTGACACTTTTTAGTAAGATCAAGTCCATAACTCTTGGCTCTCTGATAAAATTCATCATCATATTCAACCTTTCTATGAGCCAATTCCTGATAAAACTTCTGCATATTCAGCCTTCTGTCCTGAACTTCTCTGTTAGCCTTCTCCTGCTCAATCAATAAAACTGCAGTGGCACGGACCAATTTGCTGAATCTTCTTACCTCATCAGGATTTCCTGTAATTCCTATTACTCCGATTATCTTTCCATCAATTATAATAGGTTCGTTTACACCTGGCTTCATTCCGCCTTCATTACTGTATACCTCATTTATATGCTGGGTATCTATCGCTATTTTTGCTCCTTCATGCAAGTCACCAATACGTCTCATATCTCCGCTGCCAATTATTATTCCACTTTTATCCATAACATTTATGTTGTATGGAATTACGTCCATCATTTCCTGAACAATTTTCTGGGCGATATTTTTTGATAAGGTCATATTACTCACATCCTTTTAACTCTATTGAGCATTAACAGAAAGTGTTCCGTAAAATCAAAAGCAATATAAAATGTCTTATCCAACCTGCTGCTTTATTTTGCTATTGTTTCTTATTAATTTTTCAGTTCTCTCCACTATTTTTACCATTGTTGAAACTGTTTCTACAGGGTATTTTCCATTGGCAGTTTCACCGCTGAGCATAATTGCATCCGAACCATCTATCACAGCATTAGCAACATCTGAAACTTCAGCGCGGGTGGGTCTTGGATTGCCAGTCATGGATTCCATCATCTGTGTAGCTGTGATAACAGGTTTACCGGCATTATTGCACTTTCTTATAATCATCTTCTGCACAACAGGCACTTCTTCCAATGGTATTTCTACCCCTAAGTCACCTCTTGCAACCATGATTCCATCAGATACTTCAATGATTTCATCTATATTGTCTACACCTTCATGATTTTCTATTTTTGAAAATATCCTTATGTGGCTGCCTCCATTTTCACTTAATACCTTTCTTATCTCCAATACATCCTCAGCTTTTCTGACAAAAGAAGCAGCTATCATATCTACGCGCATCTTTATACCGAATTTTAAATCATCAATATCCTTTTGTGTCACAGCAGGCAGTTTTGTTACAACTCCTGGCACATTTACATTCTTGTAGCTTCCTAAAACTCCAGTATTCTTTACAACACAGTCTATTTTATTTTCTTCAATGTCCTTTACTTCAAGACCAATCAAGCCGTCCGCAATTAAGATGGAGTCGCCTATCTTTACATCCTTATATAAATCACTGTAACTGACGGAACAGGCAGTTTCATCACCTAGTATATCTTCACCACAAAAAACAGTATATCCGGTTCCTTCAACTAGTGTTGTATTTCCTTTAAACTTTCCTGTTCTTACTTCAGGTCCCTTAGTATCAAGCAATATTTCCACAGGCTTATCCAATTCTGCTCTGACTTCTTTTACTAAATTAATCACTTTTCCATTATCCTCATGAGATCCATGTGAAAAATTAAGTCTTGAGATATTCATTCCAGCCTCAATCAGCTTAGCAATTGTCTCTTTACTATTGCTTGCAGGCCCTATAGTACATATAATTTTAGTTTTTCTCATATACAGCTCTCCTATATCATTAGTTACTTTATATTCATTAGCCTTATTATATCTTCAGCAGTTTTCTCAATATTCTCCTGACCTTTTGCCAGAGCTTCATCCAATGAAGTTACACCTTTCATGATACCGAATATTGCATCTATACCCATCTCATACAGACAGTCTATGTTACTGCCAACCCTTCCTGCAAGTGCAACTACAGGTTTGTTATATTTTTTTGAAACTGATGCAACTCCCATAGGTGTCTTTCCGAACTGAGTCTGAAAATCTATACTTCCTTCCCCTGTCCAAACCATATCTGCCTCTTTAACTTTTTCTTCTAACCCTGTATATTGGATTACTATATCAATACCCTTTTTTAATGTTCCATTAAGGAAGGCCATAAGTCCTGCTCCCAGACCACCTGCAGCTCCTGCGCCAGGTAGCTCTGCAACATCTTTTCCAAGCTGTGTCATTATAACATCTGCATAATGTTTAAGGTTAGCATCCAGTATTTCTACCATTTCTTCAGTAGCTCCCTTTTGCGGTCCAAATACATTTGAAGCCCCTTTTTCTCCGCAAAGAGGATTGCTTACATCACAAGCCACTTCTATAGAAACATCTTTTAATCTGGAATCAAAATTTGATAAATCTATAGTTTCAAGTTTTGACAGCTCTCCGCCTCCAAATCCTAGCTCATTACCGTCCTTATCTAACAATCTTCCGCCAAGAGCCTGAACAACACCTGCTCCCCCATCATTAGTGGCGCTTCCGCCGATACCAATCAGTATTTTCCTTACTCCAAGGTCCAAACAAGCCTTAATAAGCTGACCAGTACCATAAGTTGTTGTTATTAAAGGATTTCTTTCTTTTGCAGATACCAGGTGTATACCGCTGGCACTTGCCATTTCCAATATCCCGATTTCTCCGCCTCCTAAAACACCATACTGTGCTTCAACTTCATTTCCCATAGGTCCTGTTACTTTTAAAGAATATATTTTTCCGTCAGTTGCATCCACAAGGGACTGCATAGTCCCTTCTCCTCCATCAGCCATAGGTACACTTATACATCTGATATTTTTATTTACCTTTTTTATTCCTCTCCCAATTGCCTCGCATGCCTGTTTAGCAGTCATGCTTTCCTTAAATGAATCTGGTGCTAATACTATAACAAAATCTTTTTTCATTTCTATATCTCCTATCATGTTTATTTCCTATTTCTTTTATTTCAGTTATTTTAAAAGTCCATATACGATTGTGGCTGTTATACACATGGATGCGCCAACTATAGATTCGTACGGCATTAGTTTCATACGGTCTTTAATACTCATTTTAACAGCATCCCCTGAAGCATGGAAGAAGTTTCCATGAGGCATATGGTCAATAACTACAGCTCCTGTATGAACCATAATTGCTGCGCTTAAAGGAGATACTCCCATAGCTAATATTGCTTTTCCAAAAGTACCTGCTGCAACAATTGATCCTGTTGCTGTTGATGCAGTTGCTCCTGCCATTAATATACCTGATATTGGCGCCAGGTACATACCAGAAATTCCCAGTGATTGAATACCTTGAACTACCACATCGCTTAAGTTTGATTTAGAAATAACACCTGCTATTGCTCCTGCTCCTATCAAAATTATTGCTGTACCTGCCATTTTATTTAATCCTGAAGTTGTATAAGCAACAGCTTTATGGAATTTTCCCATAGCCGCCAAACCTATTAATCCGGCAACCGGTAATATAATCATAGAGTCAATTTTAATTGCAGCTAAAGCCGGAATACCAAGGATGCTTCCAATGGTGCTGATTGATAACAACAGAATTGCTACAACAGGAGCAACCATTGCTCTGATAAATGTTGGTTTTGTCTTAGTTGACGTAACAGCAATTTCTGATTCCTGAATAACTTGCCCTTTTTGAGTTATTAATGTAGCAACAATGTATGTAACTATCAATCCTACAATAGCTGGTATAAATCCGTTTATCATAACTTGCGCCAAATCAAGGTCAAATCCTTTTGCTACTGCGATAGTATTGGGATTAGGTGAAATTATGTTTCCTGCCTTGCCTCCTCCTACCATTGCCAACAGTATTGAAGATTTGGAAATCCCGACTTTTCTTGCCACTGATAATGCTATTGGTGCAACTATTATTACTGATACAGCTATGAACACTCCAACTGCAGTGATAACCATTGTTGCCAATGTTATTGCCAAAAGTGCTTTTTGATCACCAAGTTTTTCCACTATGGTTTCTGCAATTTTTTCTGCAGCCCCCGATTCAATTAAAATTCCTGCCAGTACACCTGCTGCCAATACACGTACCACTGCTCCCATTACACTGTTAGTTCCATCGATTATGATCTGTGTTATCTGAACTATGCTTGCTCCTCCTGCAAGCCCCCCTATTACTGCTCCGGTAAAAAGAGAATATACAGGGCTTACCTTTTTATAAATTAGTACAATTGAAATCAGTAATCCAATTACCGCTCCACTCCAATGAATCATTGCCATTTTTCTTCCTCCTTAGATTGAATAACTTAAAAACATATTTTTAATAGATTAGTAATGAATATTAACGTTAACGTTTACTTACCTTGTGACTTAATAATACTACATGTATTTTTCACATGATATTGTTTACTTAACGTATTTTTTTGTTCACTTGCACAATAGAAGTATTTTTCAATTCTATTGTTATAATACAACACACCATATTAACTTTAAAAGATTGCTAATAGCAATAATATTAATGTTGTATTAGCACCAAATGATGCTATTGCAGGAAACTCAATTAATGACAGTATTTAAGGTAGCCAGAACTAACTGCGTATATTCTGAATACTTTAATTAATATAGAAATGATAAACAGGTGGTAATTATGTACCAGTCAATACCCGATATTATTTTTCAATACTCTTGTTTCTATAAAAAACATCATATCAATTTTATCAATAAAACTATAACCAGGCAGCGGCCGGTAATAGGCGTATCGTTACCTGATGTAACAATACCAAGATGGGCTGAAGATAAAAAGATTATGGAAGAATTTTCTCAGTCCAAGGGGATTCCTTTAAAGATAGAGAATGCAGAATATAATGCAGCCAAGCAGGCAGCTCAAGTGGATAATCTGATAAAACAGGGAATAAATGTTTTGATTATAGTACCCGTAGATTTATCAACTGCACCTGCTCTTGTTGAAAAGGCTCATAAGGCAGGAATTAAGGTAGTGAATTATGACAGGCTTATACCCGACAGTGATGTAGATATATTTATTTCTTTTAATGCCAGAAGAATAGGGGAACTTCAGGGACTATATCTTGTCAAAGCGGTTCCAAGGGGTAATTATATTATTTTGTCAGGTGATCCCGGGAATTTTAATTCTAAGCTGTATAAGGATGGTGCAATGGAATATATTCAACCATTTGTCTCTATAAGAGATATCACGATTGTTGCAGATAAACCTGTTGAGAAATTCGATCCAAAGATTGCTTATGAGATAGTGGAAGATACATTGATTGCCAACAAAAATAAAATTGATGCCATATTGGCACCCATTGATATTATAGCGGGGGCTTCAATTGAGGCATTGAAAACACAAGGTCTGGCAGGTAAGGTTGCGGTAACAGGACAAGATGCTGACCTGGAGGCTGTCCGGAGAATAGTGGAGGGAACTCAGTTAATGACAGTATTTAAAGATTTCCGGGAGGGATCGAGGACTGCTATAGATGTGGCAGTAAAATTTGTTACGGGGGAGCCTATTGACTTAAGCGGCTATGTAAATAACGGTAAAATAAATGTGCCTTCAATTCTTCTTATCCCAATTGCTGTAGATAAGAATAATATCAAGCAGGTCCTTATAGACAGCGGATTTTATACGGAAAAAGAGGTTTATGGGAGGGAACAATAACTAAAGGTTCCCTATGAAGAACAAACCGTGTATTATATGAATATTTTACTATTATATAGTTTTTAAGCAGGCGATAAATATGTACCCATTAATATCACAAATTCATTTTGTACCAACCTTCCCTATACCTGTTTATTTTGTACCAGTTTATTTTATTGAAAAAGATACCTTTAACATAAAAAATGCACCAACATTACAGAAACGTAATTCTAACACTAAAGCTTTAACAATAGGCGTATCTTTTCCTGACCAAATAGTACCCAGATGGAAAAGAGACAGAAGTATTATGGAGGAATATGCTAAAGCTCTTGGAATTACATTAAAGATAGAAAACGCTGAATCTGATGCAGCTAAGCAAGCTGCACAAGTAGACAACCTGCTTTCTCAGGGAATAAGTGCATTGATTCTATTACCTGTAGATTTATCAACTGCAGCAGAACTTGTTCAAAAAGTTCATAAAGCAGGAATCAAGGTGGTTGATTATGACAGACTTATACCAAATAGTGATGCAGATATATACATTTCTTTTGATGGTTTAAAGGTTGGTGAACTTCAGGCACGGTATCTTATTGATAAGGTTCCAAAGGGAAATTATATTATTATGTCAGGAGATCCCAAAGATATGAATTCCAAGCTGTTTAAGGATGGTGCAATGGAATATATAGTACCATTAGCCTCTTTAGGAAATATTAAAATAGTTGCAGATAAGGAAGTGAATAACTGGGATCCTAAGATTGCTTACAAGATAGTGGAAGAGGCCTTAATTGCCAATAACAATAATATTGATGCTGTATTAGCTCCGAATGATGCTATAGCAGGCGCTTCAATTGAGGCCTTGAAATCAAAAGGTTTAGCAGGCAAGGTCCCTGTAACAGGACAGGATGCTGATCTGGATGCTGTTCGCAGAATAATAGAAGGAACTCAATTAATGACAGTATTTAAGGATTACAGGGAGGAAGCGAAAATTTCTATAGATATTGCAATAAAATTAGCAAGGGGAGAACCTATATACGTGTATGATTAT
>JBEHWK010000123.1:0-9650 GCA_040217795.1 Clostridiaceae bacterium | reverse complement strand
GTTTTATATTTTAATTGTTTTTTTATTTTATTTATTAGCATTTCTTTGTCAAAAATCGGGAAAAATATAATCACAAATATATAAATTGCAAGAAAAAACCATATACTTTCTTTAATTATTAAAATAATCCCAGCTTCTAAGATAAAAGTAACAATAAATCTTCTTATAAATAAATTCAGTTTATATTCTTTGCATTTATAATTATTCTCCAGTTTGCCTTCTATAAAATCTTCCCTAGTTAACTCATATTGTATGTTAATAAAAATCCCTCCTTATATTTGTTATAGAGTTGAAAGATGCATTAACTTTTTTTATTATTCCTATTTATTCATATTATTTGAGTAATCATTCAGTTCTTTTATAAAATTCTTTTTGTCATCGTCATTAATAAATGCTTTTTTAGGTATAAATATATCATTTTTTGAATCAGTATATATATGTATGTACTGATCTGTTTCAACGATTCTAAGAAACAATGGCCAGCCTAAGATGACTTTACAATTATCAGTGATAAACACAATACCTTTATCACTTAAATTAACTGAAAACTTATATATTTCATGCTTAGCTTGTTCTCTTATTACTATTTGCAGTGATTTTGTATTTATTATTATGAAAATTACAACTAGTAATATATAAGATTTTGTAAAATAAAATATGTCAGCATTCTTTGCAAAAGTAATAGTACCAGAAGTCATAAAAGGAACAACATAATTTAATATAAACATTCTTTTTTTGTAGTCTTTACATCTTTTTTTGTTTTCTGTTTTACCTTCAATAAATTCTGATTTGTTTAGCTCATATTGTATGTTAATAAAAATCCCCCCTTATAATTATCATAGTTTTTCGGGTGCATATTTTTTGCTAATTATTCTCTTTTATCGAAGTATTAGAATAGGTGTTTAATTCTTCCGTAAAATTCTTTTTGTCATCGTTATTACTAAATGCTTTTTTAGGTATAAATATTGCTTCGTTTGAATCATTAAGTACATGTATATACCTTGCAGATTCCACTATACCAGTTACTGATGACCATTTTAAATTAATTCTGTAATTATATGCAGCATACTCAATTCCATTATCATTTAAATCAACTGAAAAGTTATAGGTTTTATACTTTGCTTTTTTTCTTATATTTTTTAATAATAGGATGTTGGGGTCAAAAGCCCCACTATAGCTCCTTGAAAAATTTATATATTTTGTAGTAGTTATCTATGTTTTATACTATCTATAGTATAATAGAGATATCTTAAGAAAGTAGGTACTCTATATGTCGTTCAAAGAAAATAGCTGTAATCAGATATCTTTTATAGATAGTTTTTCAGGTCTTACAACCAGAGAACAGAAAGCATTGGAAAAATCATGGGCTAAGGTTTTTGCAGATGAGATTTTTCCAGCCATTGATGAAAAACGATTTTCTGTGTTATATAGTGATAAAGCCTCAAGACCTAATGCTCCTGTTAATGTCACCGTTGGAGCACTTATTATTAAAGAACTCTTTGACTACTCCGATGATGAGATCGTTGAAAATCTTATGTTGGATCTTCATCTCCAGTATGCGCTTCATACAACCAGCTTTGAAGAACAGCCACTAAGTGATAAATCACTTAGCCGTTTCCGTAAGCGTTGTTATGATTACGAAAAGCTTTATAACGTAGATCTTTATCATGATTGTGTAAAAGACTTAAGCAATAAGATTGCAAAACTGATGAATGTCAGCGGACGTGTCAGACGAATGGATTCCATGATGATTGAATCAAACATTCGCAAGCTCAGCAGAATGGAGCTTTTGTACACCTGTATTGCAAAGTTGGTGGTTTATCTACATGAAAATCAGCCTGATATTGTTCCAGAAGAACTAACCCATTACTGCGATCCAAATGATTTTAATAGAGTCATCTATCATCAGCGTAGTACTGATTCTGAATCAAGGATTCAGATATTACTTTATGATGCAGATAAGCTGATTGATATTTGTAGCACTGGATTCGAAAACATCACAGAATATGAACTCTTTATCCGTTGTATTTCAGAGCAGACCATTGTTGAAGATGGCAAAAGAAGGCTGCTTACTAAGGAAGATGGAACAATGAATGCATCTGCTTTACAGAACCCAAGCGATCCAGATGCAACTTTTCGTAAAAAGGCAAACATGGAGCATCGAGGTTATGTTGCAAACATGGAAGAGTCCGTTGGTGAAAACGGTTCTGTTATAACGAATTATCAGTATGAGCAGAACATCTACAGTGACAGCCAGTTTTTAAAGGACCATCTGAATGAAATGGGAAAACAAGATGAAACTGTAATCCTTGTAACAGATGGTGCGTACACTGGAGCCGAAAACCATAACCTTGCAAAAGAAAGGAATGTGGAACTTATAACCACAAGTCTTGCTGGAAGAACTACTGCAGATATTATGGCTGAGTTTGAATTCAACGAAGAAGGAACCAAGGTTATTTGTTGCCCGGCAGGGCATAAACCACGAAGTTGTACCTACATGAAAACAAGTGGTCAGTGCAATGCTTCTTTCGATAGAAATTTGTGTTCAAACTGTCCTTATCAGAACCAATGCAAACCTAAGTTTTATAAAAAAGTAAGTAGAATCATTACATCCAAAGTTGCCTCTGAGAGAGCAAAAATGCAGAGAAAAATGCAGGGCGAAGAATTCAATAATTATGCAAGATTTCGTAATGGTGTAGAAACACTCCCCTCAATTCTTCGCAGAAACTACCATCTGAATAAGATGCCACGTGGGAAGCAGCGTGGAAAACTCTTCTTTGGATGTAAGATTGCAGCAATAAACTTTAAGAAGCTCTTCAATTTTAGGAAGTGCTTGGGTAACTACGCCCCAAATCCGGTAATAGCCTAAAAAACAAAAGAAAGATAGTACTTTAAATACGCCAAATACCGGTATAATCTAAATATTCTACTACAACTATAAATTTTTCAAGGTGCTAAAGAAAATGGTAATTAAAACTTAGTTTAGACCCCAACATCATTAGTATTGAAACATAATCTTTTTATCAATTATTTGAAGATTACTATCAAATTTATTGGTTTGGATATAGAAATTAAAAGCAAAGAAAATAGCACTCCATCCGACTAAGTAGGCAGTGCTTTTTCTTTCAATTAATATTTAATTAACTCCAATAGCCCCAAAACAAATAAATGTTCTAAGGATGCTTAGTGTTACCAGCACTAAGCATTTCTTATTTATATTATATCAAATTTTATTTAAAAATAAACATTTTATTTTTTATCATGTATCAGAACCAATTTGCTATAGTCTGGTTTTTAATGAAATTTAATTAAAAAGAGGAAAAGAGCACCTGCCTGCTAAACAGATACTCTTCGGGGGAAATTATTAAAAAGAAAACTTTTGGAGTTCCAACCTCAACTAAACTTTTGGGAGCGCTTCTTCTCAATTCCCGAAGAACTCAGCTCCCATAAGCTAAGTTTCGGTAAAGGAATCCCATCTCATGGTTATATCTTAGATTATAAATGTGTATTTAATGTGTGATTGACATGTCACTTTCATGTGAACTTTGGCTGTTTAATTTACCCCTTGCTTCTGCTTGTTCAGGCATCACTTTTTCTACCACTTATCACTTAATATTTCTCTTCTTTTAACTTCATATTCTTCTTCACTTATAATTCCATCATCTTTAAGGCCTTTAAGCTTTCTCAGTTTTTCATCAAAGGTTTCATTGTTCTTTCCATAAGGATCCCCTGTCTCAACATCAACTTCATATTGGGAAAGCCCCTTTTCACTAAAGACATTATAGGCATGAGCACCTGTAATTACCACAGCTATCAGTGTCCAAAACACTCCGAATAAACCTGCCGATGGTATGGCGGTTGTTACGCCAATAACTACAAATATCAGCCCTCCGATCATACCAACAATTGATGCTCCCTTGCTGGGCCTTACTCTACCCCGTTTAAACATATCCGTCCTCCCCTTTAACTAAATCTTAAATATTCTCTGTATAACGACACCTTGGGAAATTTGCACATCCATAAAACTCAGAATATTTTCCTTTCCTCAAGACAAGCTCGGAACCGCATTTTTTACATACTCTTCTTTCATTATTTACCTTGGTTGTCTGGGTCTCCTCAGCTATTTCCCTGCCATGTGCATTTTTCATAACCTCTATTAACTTTTTTCTGTCCCAAAGTTCAACTTCATTTGCCTTTGCCAGATTCCGCGCATTAGGAGTAAACTGGATTTCCATCTTTTAGCCTGAACTGCAGTCACCTGACCGTCTTTTTTAATTATCAAATAGAATATTTTTATTCGTATGTTATTTCGTAATTTGAATAAGCCCCATGCAAATCCCAAGCAAGTTTAAGTGCTTGATCTCTGGCAAAGATTATATTTTCACTATTGTTTAGCACTTGCTCAGCTAATTTTAATTCTGTAGGTAAAAATTTACTTTCAAGATTTTTAGATTTGTACAAAAACCCAATATCACCTTCATGTTTTTTAAACTTTTCATCCCTTCCTTTTACAATCTCGATATCTAAAATAAAATTTGTTTCATTTTTTTCAAGACTACAAGCTAAAATATATTCAATTCTTCTCTCTTTTTGATCCTTATTCATTTCAATATTAGCATTAAAAAAATTATTCAATACGTTCAAATTATCAACAACTACCTCGTTAAACTTATCTATACTAAATACTTTATGAAATAAATCAATACCGTTTTCTTCATTTGCTTCAGATACTGCTACATAAAGTAATTTCAATTCTTCTCTAACAGCATTAAAAATCACTGGATTAAATAATCTTTTTATAGTTGTGTTGCTGCCCAAACTTACCACCTCTCAGCTAAATAAATTGTATTAATCTTTCAACAACATCGTCAGCAAATTTCCCGTTCCAACCAACGCCCCATGTCTGTCTCTGGTCTGGTCAGTATTAGGATTATACTTTCCCATCAGTATTCCATGTCTGTTCCTGAGTTCAAGTTGCCCACTTACTTCTTTGATTTTCCCAAGCAAAATTCCGTTTTTGTCTCTTAATACTTGTTCGTGCATTGATATTCATTCCTCCCATCCATTTACTCCGGCAATACTTTACTGAACATTTACAATATTCTACACATTTTTCATAAAACCTCCAAAACTATGAAACTTTACAAAATAATAAGACATCTCAATAGATTCTTCGCAGATCATTTTCTTAAGATGCCTTATTATTCAAGATCATTTATTCAATTCTTTTTCGATGTATCTATACACCTCTTTTCCTTATCAAAAAATACAGGTTCTTTAATGGCTGCCAGCAATTCCTCCCTGGTTGCAACTTCTCTTTTTTCCATAAACCTGACTAATTCCACTACCCTTTTAATCCTGCATAAAAATAGTGGCTGGCGCCACTTTCGCTAGGGAACCCTATTGGTTCCCTTCGACGACACTACGTGTCTGAGCACCCTCCTTTGCCGGCGGGGAACACAACTTCCCCTTCACCCCTTGCATTTTTTATTGTATAGGAAAGAATGCACTTTCCTATACAATAAAAAAACACTTTTTGTGACTTTTCCTATCTTCTTTGCTTTCTGATAAGCATTGAGGATATTCAGCCTTGCTTTCTCCGGTTCAAGAAAAAAATCCTCTTCATTCAGTTCAAAGGTTATGACTCTGTTTATCTCATCAAAATTCATAGGCTCACACCCCTTTTATATTGTATTGAAGCTTGTATCTATAATCTTATATCTCAAACCATCATTTACTATTGCAAAGCCGTAATTGAAACCAGATGCATACTTGAATTGAAAAATAGTGATTTTATTAAATAAGCTTTTATCCTTCAAGTGAGTATATACGAATTCATCCATGAGTTTGAACAATTCAGGTTTCTGAAATTCTGTTTTATTATTGTAACTAATATTCAACTTCCTCACCCCTTTATAAATAAACTCGATTTTCCATCATTTCAATTATAACATTTCATATATGACAAGGTATTGTCATTGTCTGGTTAGCAGATTATTTGAGAATTGTTTTGCTGCAACAAAAAGAGCAGTATTATATTATATACCTGCTCCTTTAAATCATGCTATTTTTTACCCCTTACCTTACCATCTTTCACTGAATGATTATTTACTCTTTTTTTATTATTATTCTTTTTACTTGTAATTGTCTCTTCTTCATCATCAAAAAAATAACTTAAATCTATATTCCTGTTTTCAATTATTTTTTCAACTATATCATAACTGTTTTCTTTTATATATCGCACTTGACTATCATTCAGTATCTTCACATGCTTTATTCCGTATTGCCAATCATCTTTTTCTGTTTGAATAAAGCACTTGATTTTTTTAATTTTACATTCAGAAGAATAACAGGACAGCACTTCACGACACACACACTTTAATCGAACATTACAAAAGCCATCATTAACTATTTTCCAGTATCCTTTTCCTTTATTTTTATTAAATAAATGAGTCAGTATAAGGTATTTGGGTCCAGAAACTTTTTTACTTCTCTGATTTTGAATGTCCTCATATGCAGTCTTCCATGTTATATATTTTTTTAATTTTTTAATAAATTCCTCTTCATTGTTTCCATGGTGCTTTGGATACTGTGGATTAATTTTTCTGTTAAAAAGTTCTACTATAATATAATTAAATGCTCTTCTGTTATGCTTTTCATAAACACTTAAATCTATAACATCAATCCACTTATTAGATGTGTCTATAGACTTCACTATATCTCTGGTAATAAATACAGCTGCCGATTCACCACTTTCGATATAGTTTATATATTCGGGATCATATTCTATCCCTGCTGCCTTTTTTATTTTTTCTTCCATAACATTATCCTTCTTTCATATGCAGCAATATAAATTTCTTTATAGACCACTGCCAAGATTCTAACAATCTTCAAATTACATTATAATTATAGTTTACCAGTTTATTTATATAAGTGAAATTTAATACAATGAATTTCGGCATTAATTTTATTCTCTGGATATTTACTGAAATAAACAAAAGGACTGCTATCATTCCTTAAGAATAAAAGCAATCCTATATTAATACATATTTCGAGAGAGTCAGTTTGTACTGCTTTTTAAACCAGTGTCTGGACACTTCATAAAAGGAAATTTGTTTTAATCTTTATTTTTATTAATACTGTCTGTTATACTTCCTGCTTTCTTATAAATATTGACAGCTAATTTACTTTCAGCTAGTCCACATATTAAACCAAGCAATAGCTGGGATTCAAGATTGTTTTGTATTTGAGTTGTGCTGAAGCTTCCAATATCTATTGTGATTATTGAAGTCTTGATAAACAGCAAAAGAATAATTGAAACAATTCCCACAAACATTAATCGGATATACGGATACATCATATCATCCTCTATATTATCCAGTTTATCGAATTCTATAGACATTTTCCTGGCTCCAAATGAGATCCATGCTCCTAACATTGCACCAATCCACACATATAAAAATATTCCCCATTCATAGGAGTGTACATAATTCACAAATGCAAGTCCCAATATTGCGATAACAGAAAATATACCTGCCATTTTTCCAAGTTCCAGCATATACTCGTTCTTGATCCTTGGTCCTTCTTTTTTAACTATTTCGTTTTTAAGTATTGTGAGAGAATCTGCTGCCAGATTGGGAAGCGCCTTATCTCCCACCAGCCCTGTCTGTGCCAGTGAACGCAATTCCTGTATGTAATACCTTTTCCTGTCATTATCTGTATATTTTAATGACTTGATGATGCTGTTTGCATATGCAATGGAATTATATAATTTTAATTGTTCTGATGGAATTTCAGTATCAATAAACTTATCATTTGGTCTGAATACTATATCCAAAGGATTTCTGTCATCTTCATTATCTACAATAAAACATCCAATCATCTTTGCATTTCCTCCTGTTAATCCAAGTATTTATTTCCGCAATTAGGGCAGATCTCCCCTAGGATTCTGGGTTCTCCGCAGCATGGGCACTTGCCTGGAAATGGTTTTATTCCTTTACTATAATTACTTGAATGTAATGCTGAAATATAACGCAGTTTCTTTAAGTACTTTTCAGATCCAAACTCTACCAGATTAACTTTCTTCCGGTTTTTATGTTCTTTCATAATAAAACCTCCAACCTGATAATTTAATATTCCATTATCTCATTTGCTCCTTCACCAGAAATTATTAAACTGATTATATACTATATCTTCATTTTACCAATATTTATACACAAAAGAAACTGAATAGAATTAATTTTCAGACAAGTATCTCTATTATTTTGTGAGTAGTTGTAAAAATAACAGGACTGCCATCATCAATTTGTCCTGTTCAAAATTTCCGCAAAATTCCCCTAAAAAGGGAAAAGAACACCTGCCGGCTAAACAGATACTCTTTGATAATTTATATAATTGCTTATTATCGAGGTGGAACTGGAGCAAGAGAATTAGTTAATGATATTATTTTAAAAAAAATTAAACAAGAAGGAGCATAACCTCACTTTATGGCTATGCTCCTCTACATTACAATTAAACCTGCAAAATTAAACTTTTCTATTTAGCAAATATCTCTAATTGTGTCTTTTTCGTCTTATAACTTCTGCTAGTACTAAACCTGCTATTGCAATAATTACAATCGGTAAAATAACTTTTCCCGAACTACCTGTTTTAATATTTGCTTCATTTAAATCTGTGCTTGTACTTGTTGTACCTGTTCCCGCAGTTGTTCCTGATGAAGTTCCTGCCGTAGCAGTTGTTTCCACACTTCCATTATTATCTGTAGTCGTCGTAGTTTCCACACTTCCATTATTATCTGCAGCAGTTGTTTCCATACTTCCGCTAGCATCTGCAGTCGTTGTTTCCACACTTCCATTAGTATCTGCAGTTATTGTTTCCACACTTCCACTAGTATCTGCAGTTATTGTTTCCACACTTCCACTAGTATTTGCAGTAGTTGATCCACCAGCTGTACTAACTGTGCTTATTGTACTTGCGGCAGTTCCTTCATTGGCATTTGCCGGGCTGCTTGTGTTCCCATCAATTGTTGTTCCAACTGCTGTACTCGCTGTGTTTGTGCTGCTTGTATTGTCTGAAGTACTATTTGTTCCACTATTATCAGTTGCAGTAACTACTGGTACCACTTCTGCTAAAACATACTGACCAAAGTGAGTAGCAGTAAAGGTTATTACTCCATCAGCTAAAGTGGATGCCATCTTTGTTGCTGCTCCATTATCATCCACATAGAAAACTACAAGATTTTTATTTGCAATACTTTCATCTAAAGGAATAGATATACTTATTATTCCATCAGTATGTATTTTTTCATTTGAATCATTTAGTAAACTTAAATCATAAGCTGCAACTATATTATATGCTTCAGTTTTTGAAGCAGCACTGCTTAAGCTTTTATCTAAGTCTGCTATTTTTGACTGATCATCAATAGCTTGTACTAAAATTTTCGATGCTTCTGCTGGCAAATCACCTTTTACTGTAATTCCAGTACTATTATCTTTAACTTCTTTTTCTGCTGGATTAGCTGTAAAGTTCAACGTAGTTTCTAAACCAGCTGGTGCTCCTGTGGCACTGTCTGCAGCTACCCTTACTGTTACTGTATGCGTACCTGAAAGATCCGGATCAGAAGCATACTTTATCCAGCTTCCCCCATCTAT
>JBEHWK010000122.1:0-9756 GCA_040217795.1 Clostridiaceae bacterium | reverse complement strand
GCAGCAATGCCATGAATGAAATATTGAATGAATACACACCCAATGTTCAAAGATTTTCTGTGGATGAAAGCTTTTTGGATTTCTCAGATATGGAGCATCTTTATCCTGATTATATGGAACTTGCATTTAAAATTAAAGAGCAGATAAAGAGGGAATTAGGATTTACAGTGAATACAGGAATATCATCAAATAAGCTGCTTGCAAAGGTGGCATCGGATTTCAAAAAGCCGGACAGGATGCATACACTATTCCCCTGGGAGATAAAAGAAAAAATGTGGCCCCTTCCGGCAGAGAATTTATTTATGGTAGGAAGAGCCACTTTGCCTAAATTGAATAAGCTGAACATATTTACCATAGGAGACCTGGCAAACTATGATCCGGAGATATTAAAGTATCAGCTGAAAAGCCACGGAACTGTAATCTGGAATTATGCCAATGGCATTGAGAATTCAGAAGTAAGATGCGGCAGACATATAGAAATGAAGGGCATAGGCAATTCAACCACTATACCCTTTGATGTGGAGGATAGAAAAACTGCTCATCTTGTACTTCTCTCCCTTGCGGAAATGGTTGGAACAAGACTGAGAAACTCAGAAAACTGCTGCAGAGTGATTTCAGTAAGTATAAGAACAAAGGATTTCTTTAATTATTCACATCAAAGAAAAATCTATTCACCAACAGATTCAACCCGGAAGATTGCTGAAATTGCCTGCAGGCTCTTTGATGAAAAATGGAAAGACGAGCCGGTGAGACATTTAGGAATACATGTAACGGATTTATGTACCAATGAATTCTATCAATATGACCTTTTTGAAAATGAGAATATAGAAAAGACAAAAGCTTTAGACAAAGCAGTTGATGAAATCAGACTTAAGTTTGGTTCTGGAGCAATAGTCAGATCATCATTCCTGCATTCCGGAATAAGAGGCATGACAGGCGGAATAGGAGAAGAAGATTATCCTTTAATGTCAAGTTTGCTGTAAGGGGATGAGACAAAATGAAAATTATTGCAAAACAAATAGAAATGATAGCATGGTTTAAAAATGACGGAACTCCAAAACCATTAAGATTCAGAATGAAAAATGAGGATGATACATTTTCTGTAATAAAAGTTGACAGAGTTATATATAATGAAACTGAAAAATTGGCAGGAAATCCAATGATACTTTTCATGTGCCAAAGTCTTGTTAATAATATAGATGTGGTTTATGAATTAAAATATGAAATTAAAACCTGCAAGTGGATGCTGTATAAGATATAGAATTTATCAATGATTTGAATTAGTTTAGGTAATTTGCTTTTTTAAGAGGAAGCCATACTGTAGCTTAGATTCTTTGAAACTCAGAAACAAAGCTGCAGTATGGACATTTAAAAAATTGGGATGCTCCGCCCCAATCCCAGGCAGCATATCTCTGCAGGTCTTATAATAGTCTCACTGCGCTCGAAAGGAAACTTTGGACTAGCATATATTTGCATCTGTGGCATTCCTCTGCAGCAGCAAAAATAAGCTAGTCCAAAGTAAAAATCCGCTAAGGCGAATACGTTCAAAAGTCTCTTTCTTCTGCTGTAATTTATTGTACATGACTCTTCTTGTATTTTATTCATTTATTTTTCAGAGAGACATTTGAACTGCATACCAATAAGGAAACTTTGTACAAGCGTATATTTGCTATGTAGGGTATTCCTCCGGAGCAGCAAAAATAAGCTTGTACAAAGTAAAGTAATGACATTTTACCATCAATCTTTATATTTGCACATACATTAACATTAATGCCACCTGTATATTTACATAGTATTTTTTGATGAAGGATAATTCGATAATATTATCTGTAACTATGGAACTACATATATACTCTATCCTTGGAAATATTTCTATTTCTCTTTTTACTGGCACTTATACTGTCACCCAAAAAAGGACAGGCACCTCTCTAGTATTTCTAAGCTTTCATAAGTCTCTCCTTTTATTCCGAGCCTTCTGCAAACTAAGAACTACACGATTTTTGCAAGTCCTTTGTTTGGGTACCCGACAGAGTGCGGGAGGGTGGACAAGCTTCCTGCAGAAATCTTGCATGGACATGCATTAAAAAGACATGTCCATATAAGATTTCGCAGCAAGACTTGTCCACCCTATCAGGGTATTCCTTTAGGGTCTTATTACTCAATAAGCTATCTTTGTGAATGAACAATTTGTTTCGAGTTATTTCGCTCCGCCCCAACGAAATAACACGAAAGTAGAAAAAATATTTTAATATAAATAAATTACTATATTGAAAGCAAAAATTCTTTACATTCTGCTATCGCGACTTTATGCTCCATTTCCCAAGAGCCGCTCTGCAAACTGTAAGAATAGTAACACTTTCTATATAGCTCTTTTAAAATCATGCTTTATATTGATATACAAAAGTGGCTGTTTTTATATTTGTATTATAATCGATGAATAGTACGATATAAGACGTAAAGCTTTTTATTTTGGGGTTAATTACATCTTGCATCTAATATTGTAACTTTCAATAGATATGTCAGGATTTTTGAATATGAGTAATTTTGTATGGTTATAGATATGAATGGACATAAAGATATCTTAGAAATATGGGTTGGAGAATCAGAAGGTGCAAAGTTTTGGTTAACAATATGCAATGAATTGAAAAATAGAGGAGTAGAAGATATCTTAATCGCATGTATGTATGGACTTAAAGGACTTCCAGATGCTATAAAAATGGTTTTCCTATATATTAACATTCAAGATTGCATAGTTCATGAAATAAAAAAACCATTTAAATATATAGCTTCAAAAGATTAAAAAGAATTTGTAAGAGACTTAAAATATGCCTATAAAGCCTCTAACGAGGAAGCTGCTATAGTAGCTCTCGATGATTTAAAAGACACATGGAATAAAAAGTACTCAACAGTTATAGACTCTTGGCACAACAATTGGGATGAATTACCAAGTTTCTTTAAGTTTTCTGAAGATATTAGGAGAATAATTTATACAACTAATTCATTATAAGGCTTTAATCGACAGCTTAGAAAGCTACTAAAACAAAAACAGTATATCCAAATGAAGAAGCACTTAAAAAATAATTATATTTAGCAACAGTCGATATAACAAAGAAATGCACTTCCCCAATATAGAACTGGGGAGCAACACTTGGACAATTAACAGTCTTTTTCGAAGGGCGTTTAGAAATGTAAGAAAGCTTGTACGCGAATAAAAAACATACATATTTTCTAGCTTTTACAAAAATACTTCTAGAAATACAACCTCAGTATTTACCATTCCCAGAAAAAGAAAAACTATTATGGTAATTTATTACACATAGTAGTTTTCAGTTACTTTCATTCAATTAGACCTATCTTATATAAATTTTATACAAAATCTGTTACATTCTCTTAGGTTGTGACAGTTTTTAAAATACAGCCCCATATTGTTTAAGGATTTCTTTTTCTTCATTAGTTAAATTGCTTTTTGGATTCATATTTTTAAATGTGCAATTTGTTATTAACAGTCCGGATCTATACTTTATTGTTTTACTATATAGAGGATTTTCCTTGTACCATTCTTTTAAGGTACCATCCAATGAGGCTGATATAATATATTTACAATCTGCACTGTATACTGCACTTGTTACAAAGTCTTCATGGCCTTCATATGTCCTGATGCACATACCAGTATCCCTGTCCCATTCTTTTAAGGTATTATCGCATGAAGCTGATATTATATACTTACCATCAGGACTGTATACTGCACTAGTTACAATGTTTTCATGGCCTACATATGTACTGATGCATATACCAGTTTCCTTGTCCCATTCTTTTAAGGTATCATCCCATGAGGTTGATAGTATATATTTGCCGTCAGGACTGTATACTGCACTAGTTACAATGTTTTCATGGCCTACATACGTCCTGATGCACATACCAGTATCCCTGTCCCATTCTTTTAAGGTATTATCTCTTGAAGCTGATATAATATATTTGCCGTCAGGACTGTATACTGCATTTTCTACATTACCTACATGACCTTTATATGTCTTGATGCAATTCCCAGTTTCTCTGTCCCATTCTTTTAAGGTATCATCCCATGAGGTTGATAGTATATATTTGCCGTCAGGACTGTATACTGCACTAGTTACAATGTTTTCATGGCCTTCATATGTTCTGATGCACATACCAGTATCCCTGTCCCATTCTTTTAAGGTATTATCCCATGAAGCTGATATAATATATTTGCCATCAGGACTGTATGTTGCACTAGTTACAGTGCTTTCATGGCCTACATATGACCTGATGCATATACCAGTATCCCTGTCCCATTCTTTTAAGGTATCATCCCATGAAGTTGATAGTATATATTTGCCGTCAGGACTGTATACCGCATTTTCTACATTATCTACATATCCTTCATATTTCTTGATACATGTACCAGTATCCCTGTCCCATTCTTTTAAGGTTTTATCCCATGAAGCTGATATAATATATTTGCCGTCTAGACTGTATATCGCACTAGTTACAAAATTTTTATGGCCCACATATGTCCTGATGCACATACCAGTATTCCTGTCCCATTCTTTTAAGGTTTTATCCCATGAAGCTGATATAATATATTTGCCGTCAGGACTGTATACCGCATTTTCTACATTATCTAAATGGCCTACATATGTCTTGATGCATGTACCAGTTTCCCTGTCCCATTCTTTTAAGGTTTTATTCCATGAAGCTGATATAATATATTTGCCGTCAGGACTGTATACTGAACCAGTTACAAAATTTTTATGGCCTTTATATGTTCTTATGCATACACCAGTATCCCTGTCCCATTCTTTTAAGGTAGAATCCCATGAAGCTGATATAATATATTTGCCGTCAGGACTGTATACTGCATTAGTTACAGCATTTCCATGGCCTTCATATGTCCTGACGCATGTACCAGTTTCCCTGCTCCATTCTTTTAAGGTATTATCTCTTGAAGCTGATATAATATATTTGCCGTCAGGACTGTATATTGCACTAGTTACAAAATTTTCATGGCCTACATATGTCCTGATGCAATTCCCAGTTTCCCTGTTCCATTCTCTTAAGGTATTATCCCATGAAGCTGATATAATATATTTGCCGTCAGGACTGTATACTGAACTAGTTACAGTATTTTCATGGCCTACATATGTCCTGATGCACATACCAGTTTCCTTGTTCCATTCTTTTAAGGTATTATCCCATGAAGCTGATACAATATATTTGCCATCAGGACTGTATACTGCACTAGTTATAGCATCTTTATGCCCATGATTAATAAATATTTTCATGTCAATTAATGATCCATCAAAATTCGTATTGGTAATTATATTACCATACCATCTTGAAAACCGGACTCCATTTAATAAACATTTTCTTAAGTCAAGATAAGAAAGATTCATCCCGGTAAAATCCATTCTTACACTTTTTAATATTTCCACTAAATTCGAAACTGTATAACCAATATTATCATCAAAAATATTCCTGCAGTTATTTAATTCTTTAGTTATTATAGTATCTTTATAATGATTAATTGACCACATTTTATTTTTTCTATCTATTATTGGAACGTTATAATGTTCTCCTTCTATCTCACCTATGCATTTTCTCACATATGCTGATAACGGTTTTTCTTTTAATACTTGCGGCATTTCATTTTCATTCATGCTTTCATTCTTGACAATATTGATCTTTATTTCATTAAGTACATGACAGGCTGCAAAAAAATCTCTGAAGTTTTGATGTGTAAATTTTATGATATTTTCATTTTCGTCAGTATAATAAAGAATATCAAGGGATTTGTTTATATCCATATATTCATTAAATCTGTCATCTTCATCTGGCCAATCCAGCTTACCCAGTTTCAACATTTTCATTGTGTCTTTTCCTGAATACATGCGATAGCCTTTAATGAACTCCTTACAATGTAATCTTTCACATATTTCATTTATGGAATTCTCCAAATCTTCTCTTGTTAGTTCAAACTTACCCATACTTTCCATCTTGAATCCTAAATAGGGTATAACATGATTTAATACAAAGCTATATTTTATGAATTGCTCATCTATATCTGCTGATTTCATTAATTGGGCTTCTTTATAATTCCACATTAATTCCCCATAAGTTTCTACTTTATCTTTTAGTATAAGCTTCGTATTCCTGTTAACTTTTAGCATATGACATGTAATACTGTAGATAGTCAACATCATTGGATTTCTTAACAAATCAAACGTTTTATCAATCGGTTTTTCTAAATTACTATTTTTTAAATAGTTTAATATCTGATTGTCTGTTAGTTTTAGCAACTCAATTTTATTAAAATATCCCATGTATTGACTCATATTTTTCAATTCGTATCTTGAAGTTATTATAAGCTGTACTCCGCTGTAATTTTTTATAAATTCATTAATTTCATATATGAGATCTTTTTTTGTTACGGTAACTTCGTTAAGTCCATCAAGAAGCAGTATTATAGAAGGTACGTGTTTCCCTTCTTGACTGTTTTTCTTCTTTAGTAGTTCTGATAATGCATTTCTATCTTCATCAGAAATTTTTTCAATACCAAGATAATTTTTAGTAATGACATTCATTATATAATTTCTATTATGAAGACTTTCGTTTTCACTTTTTACATAATAAGCATTATAATTATTTAATTCTATATATATTGGAATTGGTGAACAACTGCCTTCTAAAAATAAATTCCATAACTTTAGCAAGGAAACTGTTTTTCCCATTCCACCTTCTCCAATTACAGAAGTATGGAATATATCTTTTTCCCAAAGTTTCTTTATTCCTTCAAGTAAAGTTACTTTTAATTCACCATTTACCTTTATTTCAGTTTCTATTACTTCATCACTTTTTATCTGTAACCCAGGCATTATATCTTCATTTATTATTAAATCGTGAAAAGGCATACCAGCTGAATGAAATTTTTTATGGTTTAATCTGGAGTTCTCAATGAGTAATTGTCTGATATTTTTAGGCTTGCCTTTATCCTTAAACCAGTTTTCTATCTCTTTAAGTATCTTTCCCATTTTTTCAAGTTCATTTTTTACCGTAATATTAGATTCTATTATTATATCCAGTTTCATGAGCTCGCTATTTATGCTGACTTGTATATTTTCAAACTCTTTCCGTTGCGCTTCTTTTAATTCTTGAATCTCTATTTTATGGTCCTCTAAGACATTCTTTATGCTTGTTAACAGGCCATATTGAAGTGTAATCCAAGATTTTATATATTCGGGCTTTTTTATTATCTGCTGCAATTCATCTTGAAATATTTCTGGAAGTTTCTTTTCAAAAAGTTTATATAGTTGGAGATGTTCTTTTTCAGTTTCTTCATTTTCAAATAACAGTTGTCTTAAAGATTCCCAAAGTACATTTTCTTTTATGGTACTGAAATCATACAAAGGAGAGTTAATTTTATTAAACAATGTATCAATCTGTGCCGCTGTTAAAATACAATTATATTCCTTATCACATTTGAATTTTTCCTCACATCCATTAAGAAAACTACTTATTTTGTCCCTATCAAATTCATTGTAAATAGGGTCATTATATATTTTGTTGTACTCATCAGTAGATTTTATTTTTACTAAAGATCTGCTTATTGAAGCTATAACTGCTCTTTGAAGATTCTGTTCTTGATTGGTTTTAACTTGTTCCTTTGGTGCAAATTTCTTTAATGATTCCGTAAAAAAGTTGCCCAAAGCCCCGGTTATTATCTCTTCACTGTTATCTATTAACTTGTTTATAAATTCATCGCTTACAGCACTACATGCTATGCTTCCAACTGGACCTAAAAAAGATGCTGCACTAAAAATGATTGCTGATTTTATTGTACTTTTGACAATTTTATTCATTTAGATCACCTCAAATAAAATATATAGTATTTTATTCAACAAATATGTTCATTTTCCTTGAATAATTTACAAAAAATAGATACTTTAATTGATTGGCATCTATAATAGTAGTAAAATGATATATTGATATCTAGGGTACCTGCTTTTATACTATTAAATTAATCTATAGTAAGGCAGAATAAAATCAAACTTACTTTTTAGTCAGTTCTTACATGTGATAACTATAAATTGAATGTAATCACTATTATTTTCTGATAAGTTGTATATATTGTATAAAAGTGGTAATAATATAACTGTCATATACTTAGATACCTTGGGAACTAATTTATATAGATTCCAGGTTTCATATTAGAAATAGAGATAGTCCAGCAGTTCTGACTATCTCTATTCTTTTTTATTATAACAAGATTATAAAAACTTTTTTAAAATGATTAAGAGTCCTATTTCTTGTAAATAATTAAACTATAACGGCATTTAATCACTCAAAGGATTAGGGTTGACATTAGCTGTGCATTTTGTCATCCCTCTTCTGACGTTATGAAATTAATACTACAATAAACAAAAATCACGCAGATTTCCTGCGTGATTTTTGTCAGCAATAATGTTATGGGGAATAAAAGTTTTTGGGGTTATAATAGGGTTATTTAATTAAGCAACTGTGAACTTAGTAACAGCTCTTTCAGTCAACTGAGCAGCATATTTAGCAGTCAATGCACCGCCCTTGGTTAAGAATATATCCTTGCTTATGATTGTATCCATTAATGCGGATACTTCAGCTTCGGTGATAGTACTTTTAACACCAGTAACAGTTATAGACACCTTATCCCCACTAACGGCAACAAAAGTCATTGTCAATGAATATTCCATGATTTCACCTACCTTCTATATTAAGATTTTATTTAATTGTTATTAGATATTTGACAGCTTTGATGTGTCATTTACATAATAATCGCGGACTGTATTGTTAATAACACCGCTTATGGCAACGGCCACATCATAAATGTTCTGATCAACAGCATCCAGCTTTATGCCTGAAAAACTCTTCTTTTTAAATACTGGAAGACCACCAGCATCAGTTCCACTCTGAACTTCTATGCTTAATGAAGTTGAGCTTAAAACTTTATTAACAGCCATTCGAAGCACCTCCTTAAAAATATATTCAAAGTAGATATATGCTGATTTTTAAAAGATTTCTGGAATTAAGAAAAATATTATTGAATTTTATGGATTTTATCGTCATTTTCATCATCTATAACATAGCCAAGCTTGGTTGAAATTATTGTATTCAGCTTATTTATAGATGAGGTCAGCCCCAGTATGGTCTTTTCCAGTCTTATGAGCAAATAAGCAGTAATGGCAACGGGAAAACCTAAATTACCTATAATAGCCATCAATTCATTAAATTCCACGGGATATCACCTCCTGATAAAGATATATGAAGATGTTGTTATTTTTCATCTGATTCTGCATTAATTATATAACTATAATAATGATTGATTGCTGCATCCAATATTGTGCTTAAATAAGCATTGACATCCGGATGCTTTGCTTTAAGCTCATTGAGTTTTCTTACTGTAGACTTCCTGAATTTAAAGGAGCGTCTTATATCAAAATTTTCTCCATCTATAGGAGGTGTGATACCATTTGCAGCAGGCTTTCCCCTTCTGCAGTCTATTAAAGAATCTGTATCAGCAGGTGAAGGAGCTTGAAGCTGAACTTCAGCTATTGAAGAGGGTGGGCTGTCATTAGAGAAAGAGAAAGTGGATAGGGGAGTCCCCACAACTTCATCAGTGAAGGAACTCTCATCGAAGTCATCCTCAAAGGACAATTCATTTATATTCATAGATTTTTTTGAAAAATTCTTAGCCATGTAGTATCT
>JBEHWK010000121.1:0-9935 GCA_040217795.1 Clostridiaceae bacterium | reverse complement strand
ATAAGATTTCCCATAGCGTAAGCTAGTAAGATCCCTTGAAGAACACAAGGTTGATAGGTGAGAGGTGTAAGTATGGTAACATATTCAGCTGACTCATACTAATAGATCGAGGGCTTGACCAATAAAAAACAACTGGATATTATGTGCAATTTTGAAAAAACAGCTATAAAAACTGTTATTTCACATCAAAATTGATAGATCCAAGCAATGCAAGGAAACGAGGAACGAGAAGCGGAGTTTACAAAGGTAAATGAGCATCGGAGTGACGAAGTTGACACAGCAGTGCGCTGGAGATAGCAATTTTGGAGGCAAAATTGGTGATGATGATACAAAGGTAACACCCCTTCCCATTCCGAACAGGATGGTTAAGCTTTGAGATGCCGATGGTACTGCACGGGAGACTGTGTGGGAGAGTAGGGAGTCGCCAATTTTTTATTTTTGTATATGACAAGTTGTTGAGTGCAAAGATGAATAAACAAATATGGCCCCTTGGTCAAGCGGTCAAGACACCACCCTTTCACGGTGGTAACAGGGGTTCGATTCCCCTAGGGGTCACCAGAATAAGCTCCATATGTTAAATTACATATGGGGTTATTTTTTTGCCATAAATGTTGATAAGGTGGATAAAAACAGTGGATTAAATTTATTGAAACTGTGGATAAATTTTTAAAATTAGTGAAAAGCTTTACTTGATAAAAGAAAGATTTTTGGTTTTTACTATAGAAGAAAAAGTTATATAGTATATATATATACTCCAAAAGGTATTTACTTTATGCAATTGAACTCGTTTATATAAACGCAGCATGTACTTTTAGTTGAAACCCTAAAATAAATGAAAAAGGTGAGAATATGAAATTTACAGATAATATAGAGAAAGCAATTTTTATCAAAAGACCCAACAGGTTTAATGCCCATGTATTACTGAACGGGGAAGAAATTGTGGTTCATGTGCCAAATACAGGGAGGTGCAGGGAGATACTTATCCCGGATGCTAAAGTCATATTGAGAGAAGGGCTTAACCCAAACAGGAAAACAAGGTATGACCTTATAGCTGCCTATAAAGAAGACAAACTGATAAATATAGATTCACAGGTACCCAATAAAGTTGTGAAGGAAGCTTTGCATAGAGGTTTCATAGAAGAATTGAAAAATTACACTGTAATAGAAAGTGAGAAGTTCTATGGAAAGAGCAGGTTCGATTTCAGGCTTTCCAATTCACCGGAAGATTTATATTATCTGGAGGTAAAGGGTGTGACCCTTGAAAATTTTGGAGAAGCAAGGTTTCCTGATGCTCCTACGGAGAGGGGGGCAAGGCATGTGATGGAACTGGTTGATGCAAAAAGAGAAGGCCACGGAGCTGGAATATTATTTTTGATTCAGATGAAAGAAGTAATAAGTTTTTCCCCAAATTATGATATGGATCCGGCTTTTGGGAATGCTGTTAAATTTGCAAAGGAAAATGATGTGGATATTTATGCCTATAACTGCCAAGTGACAGAGGAGTCTATAGAAATATTAAAGCCTGTTAATATAAAGTTATAAGACTGACTTAGGGGGAGAGATTGTAATGAAGTATAAATTTTGCCCAATGTGCGGTAAAGAACTTGAAATAATGCAGACCTGGGATGAAGGTGAGGTTCCTTTCTGTAAAGATGATAATACTATGTTTTTTGATTTGCCAAAGCCTTGTGCTGTTATAGCAGTAATAAGGGAAGAAAAAATATTATTGCTTAAACAGAGTTATATATATGAAAATTCCAAGGTACTCGTTTCAGGTTATGTAGGTGTAAATGAAACGGTTGAAGAGACGGTTGTCAGGGAAGTTTATGAGGAAACAGGTATAAGTATACATAAGATTCAATACCTGGGGAGTGATTTTGTTGATGGTAAGGAGCTTCTCATGCTGACATTTATGGCTTTTTATGAAAGTGGAGAAATTAATAAGTCTAAAGAGGTAGAAGCTCTTGAATGGATTGATTTAAAAAAAGCCATTTTTCATATGGAAGAAGATAAAGTCGGCAGAAGAGTAGTGGAGAAGGTTTTACATAAACTTGGTTATGAAAGAGGGTAAATGTCCTTTTTTGAGCCAAAAAGTTAATTAAATGTTACAATTTGTAAAAATTTTTTTATATGTGTGTCCGGACAGGTCCTTTAGTATTATAATATACATATAATATTTTTTGTGGAGGCAACAGATGGCAATGAAAGAATCCAAATTTGTACCAGAGATAAAAGGAATACTAAGAAATCATGTTATAGAAGTACCTGATATAATAAGGAGTTGCAGCGGAATTAAGATATTCGGAAAAAGAATCAAATCTCTGCTGTTTACCACAGACGTTGCAGTAATACGAAATACAAATGCAGATGCGATAATTGCTGTATACCCGTTTACTCCACAGCCTGTGATTACTGAAGCACTGGTAATGGCAGCAGATGTTCCTGTATTTTGCGGGGTAGGAGGAGGAATAACTCAAGGGAAGAGAGTGATTAATCTTGCCTTGGATGCAGAATTTAAGGGTGCCATGGGTGTGGTTCTTAATGCGCCTACTTCAAATAAAATAATCAGCAGGATACGAGATACTATAGATATACCTATTATAGTGACTATTATTTCAGAAAATGAAAACATAGCGGAGCGAATAGAAGCAGGAGCCACTATTCTTAATGTATCAGGGGGAAAGGATACTGCAGAGATTGTAAGATCCATAAGGGCAAAATTTCCCGAGTTTCCGGTTATAGCTACTGGAGGACCTACAAGGGAGAGCATTCAGGAAACTATAGATGCAGGTGCAAATGCTATTACGTACACACCACCTTTAGGGGCGGATATAATGAGCACCCTTATGGATAAATACAGGAATTCATAAATTTATATTGACAACAGTAAGCAATGTGTTATCATATTATCATTAAGTTGAATATAATATACCTAGGGTAGAGGCGCTGTTTGCTATCAGTACCTGAAGGAAGCCGGCAGGCGTTGATTTTCAGGGAAAGGAGAAATGGCCGAAGGGATAAGATCGGCAGAAATTATCTCTGGTTGTGTGTATAAGATATGCATGATTGTCACGGAATGTGGAGAGCTACAAGGGACGATATAGCTATAGCTTTACTATGTCTTGCTAAAGAAGAACTCTATCCGTCACAGATTTATCTGTGACTTTTATTTTGGGGAAATAACTAAGGGGGAAATCAGATATGAAACTGTTTGGAACTGCAAAAATCGAAGATAATAAATTATATATTGGAGGGGTTGAGGCTGGTGCTTTGGCTAAAGAGTACGGAACTCCATTATATGTATTTGATGAGGAGTATATAAGAAGTAACTGCAGAGACTACTATAAGAACTTCAAATGTGAAGAAAGAGGAAATAAAGTAGCTTATGCAGGAAAAGCATTTTTAACATTGGAAATGTGCAGAATACTGAAGGAAGAAGGACTTAACCTGGATGTTGTTTCAGGAGGAGAGCTTTATACAGCATTAAAAGCAGGATTTCCGGTTGAAAAGATATACTTCCACGGAAATAACAAAACAATTCAGGAAATGAGTATGGGTGTTGAAAACAGAGTAGGAACTTTTGTTGTTGATAACCTGTATGAAATGGATGAATTGAACGCTATTGCAAAAGAAAACGGAGTAATCCAGAAGATATATTTAAGAATAACTCCAGGAATCGAAGCACATACACATGAGTATATCAAAACTGGCCAGATTGACTCAAAGTTTGGTTTTGCGCCGGTGGGAGACTTGATATTTGAAGCAATAAAAAAAGCTGCTTCTCTTGAGAATCTTGAGTTAAACGGCCTTCACTGTCATATAGGATCACAGATTTTTGATATCGAACCATATGAGGATGCTGTAGATGTAATGATGAATCTGCTTAAGAAAGTAAAGACTGAATTAGGAATAACAATTCCAGAACTTGATTTAGGCGGAGGATTCGGAATTTATTACACTGAAGAAGATGAGCCTAGAGAAACCAGTGAATATTGTGAAGCTATATTGAAAAAAGCTGATGAAGTATGCAGAGAGCTTGAGATGGAAGTGCCTGTGTTGTCAATTGAACCGGGAAGATCTATAATAGCTAACGCAGGAACAACATTGTATACTGTGGGTGCAATAAAAGAAATTCCGGGAGTAAGAAAATATGTATCAGTAGATGGCGGAATGACAGATAATATAAGACCTGCTCTATATAACGCCGAATACAGATGCCTGCTGGTTAATAAAATCGATAAAGAGTCAGATGACAAGGTGACTATAGCAGGAAAATGCTGTGAATCAGGAGATATCTTAATTAATGATACATTAATTCCTCAGACAGAAAGCGGAGATACTCTTGCTGTATTCTCAACAGGTGCATATGGATATTCTATGGCCAATAATTATAACAAGAACGGAAGACCAGCTGTGGTTATGGTTAAGGACGGAAGTGCAAGAGTTATAGTAAAAAGAGAAAGTTATGAAGATTTAATAAAAAATGAAATCTAAAATTAATGATGAAATAGGATTCAGTAAATTGTAACTGAATCTTATTTCTTTTTTTATAAATAAAGGTTAAAATATAACTTATGAAATGGTATACTGATAGAGAATATTTTTTTTAAAGGAGAGCAGTATGAAATATATAATCGATAGAATTGAGGGGGATTTTGCAGTTTGTGAAGACCCTGAGGGCAAGATGTCAGATATAGATATTTCATTGATAAGAGGAAATGTAAAAAGCGGCAAAGTTATAATTCAGGAAAATGGACATTACGTTGTGGATGAAGTCCTGACAAAAGAGAGGGAAGAAGAAATAAATAATTTAACAGAAGGAATTTGGGAGGAATAATGGAAGTAAAAACTGATAATAATCAATTACTGAAGAAAATTGTGTATGATTGGGTTGTTCCTGTTATTTTAGCCATAATGGCAACTATGATAATAAATAAGTTTCTGCTCTTTAAGGTATATATACCTTCAGAATCAATGAAACCTGCACTGCAGGTCAATGATCAGCTTTTTGTAACCAGAGTGTATAATACAGAAAATCTGAAGCGTGGTGATATCATAGTTTTCTATTCAAGCGAACTGGGGGACACACTCATAAAAAGATTGATAGGGCTGCCAGGTGATAAGATTCAGATCAAAGGAGGAGAGGTATACATTAATGGTACGAAACAGGATGAATCATATGTAATATATCCTTCTTACTATAATGGAGAGTTCCAGGTTCCTGAAGGAAAGTTTTTCTTTTTAGGGGACAACAGAGCTAACTCCGAAGATGCCAGGTATTGGGTGAATCCATATATAAGTGCAAAAGATATCAAGGGAAAAGCTCAATTAAGAGTATATCCTCTGAATAGATTTGGTTTTTTAAATTAGAGGATACAGAAAAAGAGGTGAGAAAAACAAATGTTTAAAGACAATAAGAAAATGAAGTACCTTTTGATATACGGGTTGATTACAATCTCAATATTAATATTGGTTAACTATTCAAGGTCGCTTCTTATGACTAAAGAATTGACTTACGATGAATTTAAAGCAATGCTTAATAATAAACAGATTGAGCAGGTAATAATTGAAACAGCTCAAATTGACATTTACCCTGTAAAGGACAATGCGGACTATGGAAAAACTGTTTATACTGTAAATATTGGAGATCCTAACCTAATTAAGGAATTAGATGATGCAGGAGTAAAGTACGGCGGCAAAAAACAGGATAGTTTCCCGCTGGTTGAATTCCTGTTTTCGTGGATTTTTCCTATAGCATTATTTTTCTTTTTAGGTAAGATAATGTTTGGGAAAATGGATAAGAAAATGGGCGGGGGAGTTATGTCCTTCGGTAAAAATACAGCAAAGCTTTATGCCGAAGACCAGACCGGAATTACATTTGAAAATGTAGCAGGGCAGGAAGAAGCAAAAGAATCCTTAAAGGAGATTGTTGATTTTCTTCATAAGCCTGAAAAGTATACTGCAATAGGGGCAAAGCTTCCAAAGGGAGCACTTCTGGTAGGGCCTCCCGGTACAGGGAAAACTCTTTTGGCAAGAGCAGTTGCAGGAGAAGCCAAGGTTCCTTTCTTCTCGCTGTCAGGTTCAGATTTCGTTGAAATGTTTGTTGGTATGGGTGCATCAAGGGTAAGAGACCTTTTCAGGCAGGCAGAAGAAAAAGCACCTTGCATAGTATTCATAGATGAAATTGATGCAATAGGTAAGAGCAGGGAAGGAAACATCAGCGGAAATGATGAAAGGGAGCAGACCCTTAATCAGCTTCTTTCTGAAATGGATGGATTTGATTCATCAAAAGGTGTAGTTATACTTGCAGCCACAAACAGACCTGAAATATTGGACAAAGCGCTGTTAAGACCAGGAAGATTTGACAGAAGAGTAATTGTAGACAGACCTGACTTAATTGGAAGGGAAGAAATATTGAAAGTACACTCAAGGGGAGTTAAACTTGGAGAAGACGTTGATCTTCAGGCAATAGCAAAAAGCACTCCGGGAGCGGTAGGGGCTGATCTGGCCAATATAGTGAATGAAGCAGCGTTAAGAGCTGTAAAACATAAGAGAACTGCTGTAATGCAGGAAGACCTGGAAGAAGCAGTGGAAGTTATCATTGCAGGTAAAGAGAAGAAGGACAGAATACTTTCTCCTATGGAGAAGAAAATTGTTGCATTCCACGAGGTTGGACACGCGTTGGTTGCTGCATTGTTAAAAAATACAGATCCTGTACATAAAATCACAATAGTACCGAGAACAATGGGGGCTTTGGGATATACAATGCAATTGCCTGAAGAAGAAAAATATCTGGTTTCAAAGGATGAATTATTGGATCAGATAACAGTGATGCTTGGAGGAAGAGCTGCTGAAGAAGTGGAATTCAGCCTGATTTCAACAGGTGCTTCAAATGATATTGAAAGAGCTACCCAGTCAGCAAGAAGCATGGTTGCATTATATGGAATGTCAGACACCTTCGACATGATGGCTCTTGAAAATGTAAGAAACAGATATCTTGACGGAAGAAATGTGGCAAATTGTTCTGAAGAAACTATGACAAGAGTCGATGAGGAAACCCTGAAGATAATCAAAGGATGCCATAAACAGGCATTGGAGCTTCTGGGAGACAACAGGGATCTGCTTTCAAAGATAGCAGAAACACTGCTTGATAAAGAAACTCTTATGGGTGATGAGTTCATGGAAATTGTATTTGAAAAATATCCTGAGCTTAAGGTCCTGAAAGAAGAGAAAGACAAGGAAAGAGAATTAAGGGAAGAGGCAAGAAAAGCCATCTACGCAAAAAGCAAGTCTGAAGATGCTTGTACCTTAGAAGATTCAGATAATCCGGAAGAGGCTGGCAAGTCTCAGGAGGCTGAAAAAACTGAGGGTACTGATACATCTGAACAATAGTTGTAAAAATAAATAATTAAGTGTAAAATAGTTTCCTTAGGGAAACTTTTTTACGCTGTAAGGACGGTGAAACTTTTAGATGGATAATAAAGATGTGGAATTTTTAGTTGAGAAAAGAAAGCTGGAGGAAACTCTGAAAATATTAAATGATGAAATTCTCAAAGGAATTGCAAAGAGGAAGTCTCTTACAGAATATATTCTTGAATACAGAAAAAAATTCATAGAAGAATATAAACATGACGAGGATGCAGTAATTGAGTTTTTTGACCATGAAAGGTATTCGAAGGAAGAGGCCTTCAAGAGCATAGACAGAAGGCTTAAAGAGATGACTATGCTTAAGGAGTCCCCATACTTCGGAAGGATTACATTTGCTGAAGAAAAAGAAAACTATCCGGAAACCTTGTATATAGGTAGGTTCGGGGTGACAGACGAAGAGGAAATGGAGCCGGTGATAGTGGACTGGAGAGCTCCTGTTTCATCACTTTTTTATCATGGCTCATTAGGAAAAGCAACTTATCAGGCTCCGATGGGAGAAGTGGAGACAGATATTCTTGGGAGAAGGCAGATTATAGTTAAAAAGGGACAGCTGGAAGGGATATTTGACTCTGCAGTGGATGTCAAGGATGAGATACTTCAGAAGGTCTTAAGTTCAAATGCTTCTGATAAACTTAAGGACATTGTAATGACTATACAGCAGGAACAGGATGATATAATAAGAATGGGGAGAGACACCAACATCATGGTAGATGGTGTGGCAGGAAGTGGAAAAACTACTGTTGCTCTGCATAGAATTGCATATCTTCTGTATAATTTCAGAAAGATCCTTGAGGGAAAAGTGATGATTCTAGGCCCTAACTATATCTTTATGGAATACATTTCACATGTTCTGCCAAGTCTTGGAGAGTCAGGGGTTAAGCAGGATACTTTTGTGAATTTTGCTCTTAATGAGATCAAGGGAATTGAAGTTATGGACTTTCAGAACTACATTGAAAGAATATACAGGGGAGACAAGGATTTCATAAATGAAGTGAAATATAAAAACTCAGCAGTCTTTGCGGATTTTATGGATGACTTTATCGAAAGGTCTGAAAAGGAATATTTTAAAATACAGGACGTTAAGTATTTTGGTGAAGTTATTTATTCTAAAGAGGAGATTGAGAAACTCTTCAATGAAGATTATAAATACATGCCTCTTTTCAAAAGAAGCGAGAAGATCAAGAGGGTAGTCACATCAAGAATCAAAAATAAAAGAGATGAAAGGGTATGGCAGTTAAATAAGGAAATAGCAGAATACAAAAAAGGCCTTACTCCGGAAGAACTTGCACTTGAGGAATTGAACCTGGAGTTCAGCAGAAGGATAAAGATAAGAGAAATAGTAAGGGAAGTAATGAATTCCAGGGATGAACTGGATGCCTTTATAAAACCTGAAGAAATAACTGACTTGTATAACAGGATAAATGAATACAAGCCGTTGAGCCAGGCTGACCTTGCACCTATACTGTATCTGATGGTTAAGCTTCTTGGGGCTAAGTATAAAGGAGATCTTAAACATGTGGTTATAGATGAGGCACAGGATTATTCACTTACTCAATTCAAGGCTATTAAGGAATACCTGGGATGTAACAGTTTTACAATATTAGGTGACTCAAATCAGAGACTGATAAAGATGGAAGAGAAGCCTGCAATGCTTCAGTTGGGAAAAATATTTGACGGAAAATTAAAAGAAATTACACTTAATAAAAGCTACCGTTCCACAAATGAAATCATGGAATATGCAGACAAGTACCTCCACGAAGGGAAAATAATCCCTATGGTAAGAAGCGGGAAAAGCGTTCAGGAATATAAAACTGTTCCTTCATACCTTCCGGATTTAATAATTAAGTCAGTTCTTGAAATGCAGCAGGATGGATTGGAAAGCATAGCTATAATAAAGAAAAGCGCAGAAGGATTAAAGAACTTAGGTAACCAGATAAAAGAGGAAGTTAACAACGTAGTCTTTGATAAGGAAGATATCATTTATAAGGGTGGTGTTGTGCTGATTCCTTCATATTTTGCAAAAGGACTTGAATTTGACGGGGTGATAATCCTTGATGAAGAGGAAGCGGAAGAGAAAACCAATGGCAACCTGATTAAATATATCATGTGCACCAGAGCTCTTCACCAACTGGTTAACATAAAAATACAAAAATAAATTTATTATTATGCATAATTTTATACAGAATTTGCTATTGTTCTTAGAAAATGAACAAGAAAAGCATAAGTTTTCCGGGTTTATTAATGAATTTTAATTTTTATACAAAAAAATTAAAATATGCCTTGCATAAATATTAAAAAACAGTGTATAATCATCCCTATAGAGAACTTATATCGTGGGGGGAACTTATCATGAAAAAAGGAATATTTAAGAATATAGCAGCAATATCTTTAGCAGGAATCATGGCATTAGGATTAATGGCATGCGGCAAAAAGGACGCAGATAAGACAGCACTTGAGAAAATAAAAGCAAGTGGAAAGATTGTTATGGGAACTTCACCTGATTTTCC
>JBEHWK010000120.1:0-9997 GCA_040217795.1 Clostridiaceae bacterium | reverse complement strand
TATTAAATTTATACTTTTTATAATTTTGGCAGCAATAGCTGTAATTATAGGAACAGTTCTTTATAAACTGCCAAAGACACCTTTAGACCCTCCTGTCCCAATATTAAAATACAATAATATTGATGTTGCCTTAATTCAGGGGGAATATAATTGGACAAGTGATCCGTTATCAGGCAGTAGTAACTTAACAGTGAATCCATTTAAAGCTACTGAAGATATTGAACCATTAAAAGTAACCACCAATGATATCATCAAGTTTAAATTTCCTTCCAGAATTAAACCTAAAAAAATATATATTCGCCAGTGTACTTCACTTTACAAATCGAATCCTTATGCAGAATATCAAGATGTTTCAAGTGGTGAAATAGTGATGCCTTCTGAAATAGGGGTCTATGTTTTTGAAATAAGCGGAAGTTGGAATGAATTACATAACACTAGCCATTATTTTAAAGTCATAGTAAATTAGTAGTTCACCAAAATTTCTTCTTGTTTATTAAGTTACCATATTACAATAAACGGAGGTTTTAGCATGACAAATAACAATTTTATAGTATTTTCTCAAATAATTAACTTTCTAATTTTTATTTTTATAATATTGGTATCAATAAAGGTTATACAGTTCTTATTTACCTATTCAAAAAATAATAAAATTATTATTAATAAACTTAATAAATAGACTCCTAAGTTGTTACAGGAAGCGTCACAAAACTACTTTTATAAGTGAAAAAAAACTTAAGTAAGTATTATCTGTATAGGAACCTGCCCTACTCGGCAATTGTGAATATGAAAAATAATATCCTTGATAATATTGATGGGGACAGCTGACATATGAATGCCTGAACTTTAAGTAAAGATCACATAATAGAAATATGCAGCAGCCATGCCCCATCTTTAAATCTTCGTTCCTCAGAATTAAATCCGGTTCATGGACACTTAAACTCAATGGGCTGCTCCGCCCCAACCCCAGGCAGTATTGCTCCGGGGTCTTTATATTAGCCTCCTTTCAGTCGATAGGAAGCTTTGGACAAGCGATTATTTCTCTCCATTCATTGCAGCTTCAGCAAGCCATGGGGTTCTCCTAGGTTAGAAGTTGCAGTCATTATATAGAAAAACGCTAAGTTATGGAGGAATAAATCCAGATTCTTTTGAAAATTTGTTTGATATATAAAATTTATTATATATTTTATTGTGTATACTTAGCAATACTGCCAATTATGAATGACATAACCATTATTTTCATAGTACACGAATCTTTTTGAATTTGTAAATATTAGAGATAGCCTAGGATGTTCCTTTTCTATTCTAGTGCTAAGTCATTATGAAACTTCATAAGATTAGTTGGTGGTTTTATGGCTACATTTCTTCAACACAGAAAAAGATACCTTAAAAAGTAACCACTTGCTAGTTTCTTCACATACATCCAACTCTGATATTAAATTTATAGATTTAGAGAACCAATTTTAATATATAAATTATGAAACAATTGTAATTTATAACAGGATTCTGTATAATAGAGTAAATAAACAATTATAATTACTATGAAATAAATAATGAACGGAGTGATAATAATGTTTAAATTAGGAAGTTGTTTGATGTTCATAACATTTACACAGTTGATAGCGGTAATATCGTATACTGAAATGTTTCCAGGTGTCGGTATAACCAATTCTCTAGATCATATACATCCGTTAATATACTTAATTATCCTAGCTGAGCTCTGTTTTTCAGGATATCTAACGTATATTGGATACTCAAAATTCAAAAAATTGGAATAAGCATTGAATAGTCAATCTTATTACTACTAAACAAATGAACTTATAGTAAACTAACCCCAAAAATTTAGACAAAATTTAATCAACCAACTTTCAAGGATTGGATCTTGCATTAAACAGAGTTCAATCCTTTTAATTTACTCATGATACGTTTATTATAATAAGCTACTAATTTTTCGCTAAAATGCTCTATCCCTTCGAATTCCTTTTGATAAAGCAAATCTGTCTTTAAAAAATTTAAAATGTTTTCCGCAACTGAGTTATCAATGCAGTTTCCTTTGTGTAACATGCTTTGCTTAATGCCTCTTTTTTCTAACACTTTTTAATATTTATATATTTGCTATCACCTTTCCAGCTTGAGTTCTCTCAAGTATAGTATTACGTTCCATCTCAATCACATCCACTATATTCATCAGAAAGGGTTACCAATGCTTGTATTTTCAAGAAGGTCTACATTCAAAACATGAATACTGTTAAGTTATGACTATCCATTTTTTTATTAATTCATTCTATTTATTTAAAAATAACAACCATCCTTTATAATTTTATATACACAAAAATACATTTGTGGAATAAAAACAAATATATTGTAAATATAATACATATGATGTATTATTATGTTATAGGTGTTTGAATTTTCAAACAATTTAAATGCCTATAATATTATAATTATGGGGAGGAAGATTAATGAAGAAATGCTTATCTATTCTACTATCTTCAATATTACTTTTAGCAATGGCAATCCCAGTAACATCAGTTAAGGCTAATGTAATATCCGATCCATCAAAAGATAAAATATATGAAAAGCACTATACGGTTGATCTTAAAGATATAGATTTGAAGATCAACGGCGACGATATCGATGTAATAGCAATTAATGAAAATGTAAATGCAATAAAATTAAATAATCTGCTATCTAATAAATCTTTCAAAAATGATCTCAAGGATATGATATTGAATGGTCATAAACCAAAAGCAATAGGAGTTGCAGAGGCCATTATAGAAAAGGTTTACGACAACATGGGTAATGTTATTGATTCTAGACCTTTAACAGAAAGTGAAGTTTTAAGTCCTTCAACAGATGCTACTAGTAATAATAGTACAAGCAGTGGTTTATTAGGCATACTAAATACTTTTAAAACTAGCTTGTTGGGAGCGATTAGTGCTTATAGAACCAGCTCATTGGGAGCACCTAGTTCTACAAACATTAAGTTGTATACAAATGGTCAGCCATCTACCAGAGATACCTTAAGTTTATATACTTCAATATCTGGCAGTTCTCCAAACTATTGGGTTCAATCAAATGCATATTGGAGTTCAGGTGAAATATCAAATGGATGGGAAGTATTAGGATTAACCTGGGATGGTAATTTTCATTGTACTAGCTATGCAACTACTATAAACTACACATATTCAACAGAAAATGCTTCTTTAGAGGATTTTGAACCGTATTCTGGAATGTCATTTAGTTTTCATGACGGTCAAACACATTATGGTTGGGGAAGCATGACTAACTACCTAAGAGGAGCTTATATTGGTGGTACATTGGTAAGGAACGGGTCTTATGGAAGACATTATTTCATATCAGAATATGTTCATACCAGCGAAAGCTTAAATTGGGTAGCTTCAATCTCAGCTAGTTCTTCATCTGCAACTGGGGTGACTATAACTTTATCTCCAACACCAATCTCATGGAAATTAATATCATGGATTGATGGAAGTTATTAAGAAAGAAAAGGACAAGTGATATTTTTTCATTGAAAAAGTAAGATTAAGTAGACATGATAAAAAGTCATGTCTACTTTTTGGTTCTTACCAACTTTAGTTGATTAACATTAACACTTAACAATTCCAACCTCAGTAGCTTAGATTTTAGCAATTCAAAACTACTACGTACATACATTATACGTTTTATAATCTTTAGTTTATTGACACTACCTTCAGCAAGACCGTTATTGTATGAATGTAGAATGCTGTTTTTTTACTGCAATTATATCATTTCTTATTCCTTCAGCAAACCATAGGTATTCCCCAGGGTCAGAAGCCCCATTCATTACGCAGAAAAAATAGCTAGTCCAAAGCAAAAAATCCGCCAAGGCGAATCAGTTCAAAAGACACTTTCTATTTTTATCACTGCTTTTATTCTTACTTCAATATATAACTATATATTGTCCTTTTTTAAAGTGTCCTTTGAACTTTGTACCAGAAAGGACACTTTGTACAAGCGTATATTTGCCTTATGTGGTATTCCTCTGGGGATGCAAAAATAAGTTTGTACAAAGTAAAAATATAATGATTCAACTGATATGATTATTTCTAAATCCATTGCACTATAAAAATTATTAACCTGTAGGGGTATTCTTCTTAATCATCTTTCTATTGATATACATTATATTGATACTTCACTATCTTTCTCTTTATGCTTGGGCACTTTAACTGCCACCCAAAAAAGGACTAGCTCTCGTCTGGTATTTCTAAGTTTTCATAAGTCTCTCCATTTATTCCGAGCCTTCTGCAAACTAAGAACTACACGACTTTAGCTGATCCTTTATTTGGGTACCCGGCAGAGTGCGGTAGGGTGGACATGCTCCCTGCAGCAATCTTGCATGGACATGCATTAAAAAGACAGGTCCATATAAGATTCCGCAGCAAGACAAGTCCACCCTTTCCAAGTATTCCTTTTGGGTATCTGGATTCAATGTACATATGATTTAAATGAACCAGAGTTTTCGTCATCATAAATAAAGGAGATTCAAGGATTCTTTTACTTCATCATTTATTCAAATGTTCAATCATCATCCAAATTAATTCAGAGTTATTTTTAAAACATCTATATTAAAAGGTTTGCTAAGATATTCACCGGCATTCCTCTTTTACATCCCTTTACCATCATAAAGTGGAAGCCTTACGGTAAACTCTGAACCTTGTCCAACTCCTTCGCTTGAAACAGCTATGCTTCCTCCATGAAGTTCGACAATACCCTTGACAATTGACAATCCCAAACCAAGTCCTCCATTACTCCGCTCAAGGGTTTGTTCTGCCTGGACAAATGGTTCAAACAGATTTGACAGAAGTTCAGGATCAATACCTGCACCTGAGTCTTTTACCTTTATAACAGCTTCATTTTTTTCCTGGTCTTTGCCAAGGGAAATCAAGGTTGTGCCGCCTTCATGTGTAAACTTTGCAGCATTGTTCAGTAAATTTCCAATAACCTGTACAATCCGTGCAGAGTCTGCTTCAAGAAATAGTTTCTCCGATGTTAAGTATTTTTCCAACTTAACACCCTTTGAGTCAAAGTTTGGTTGATTATCCTGAACCACATTTTCAATCAGCCCATTGAGTTCCAGATATGACTTTCTCAGTTCCATTTTATCCCTAGTAATTCTAGTGGCATCAAGAAGGTCATCCACAAGTCTGACCAGATGATCTGCCTGGCGTTTTACAATTGCTCTTGTATTCAATGCCTGCTTGCTGTCAGGTTTCACATGATCAATGAGAGAAATTCCCATTATGATTGAAGCCAACGGATTTCGCAGTTCATGTGAAAGAGTTGATAAGAATGTATTTTTATGTTCATCTGCTCTCCTAAGTCTGGCTATTAAATCCTTAGACTCCTTTTCCAGTTCAACTTTCTTTGTAACATCATTATGTATTATAACAGCCCCTGTAATTTCACCAATAGAGTTTTTTATAGGTGCACAACTGTTTGAAGTATATACTTCTTTACCCGATTTCATTTTTAACCTTGTCACAAAATCGCTTACAGTCTCTCCATTGTTTAACGCTTTATATAAAGGAGTATCTTCTAAAATCAATGGACTGCCGTCTGGATAAGTTGGCTTCATTTTTTCCACTCTCATTATAAAATCACTTGTTATAGACTCTCCACAACCTTCCAAAATACTTCTTCCAGAATCATTCATGTAGATAATATGGCCATTTTTGCTGTATGCAACTAATCCATCAGGCACTGCTTCTATAATAGCATTCAATTCTGCTGTCTTTTTTTCAGCCAGGTGAAGTGCTGTTTTCAATTCTTCCTCAGCCTGGCGTAGCTTTTCCACTAATTCCAGTGCCTGTTTTTCACTCTCCCTCAGCGCCTGCTCCGCTTTCTTCCTCTCGGTAATAATCTGTGTAGCAACCGCAATGCCATCAGGTATGGGCGTTACTGTTGCACGGAACCATTCGTCCACGCCGTCGGTGTTGTATTGCTCATCAAATTCCAGTGGCTGTCCTGTTTCCGCCACATGTTTGTACATGGTGAAGAATTTCGTTCGCGTGAAGGAGGAAAAGATCTCCGTCATGCGGCGACCAGCCAATTCTTCAGGTCTGCACCCTGCAGTTTTGGCCGCTTGGGCATTCTGATAGACATAGGTGAAATCAATGATTTTACCCTGGTCGTCATAAAAAGGCTTAAGAATCGTGAAGCGATCAATGGAGTTATCCTGAACAGCCCGGAAGCGTTCTTCACTTTCTCGCAATTTCTCCTCTGCCTCTTTACGTTCGGTAATATCAGTAAACGAGCTGAGACTTCCGACAAACCGCCCCTGTTCATCCTTTAGAACGGAACCGCTCACCCGAACCCAGAGCAAGCTGCCATCCTTCTTCTTCAATTTGAAGTCAAATCGACTTGAAGAGCCATATTTTCGAAGTTCCAACAGCTTATTAGCCCTCTCTATCCACTCATCGCTGACGAATTCATCCCACCTTCTGCCAACTACCTCATCAATGCTGTATCCCAGCATTTTCGCCAAGCCTTCGTTCACTTCGGTTACATATCCCTGCTGGTCAACCCACCAGAAGCCATCATTGGATGTTTCGAAAATGGTGCGGTATCTGTTCTCACTCTCACGAAGCTCCTGCTCTGCCCGCTTTTCATTGGTGATGTCTTTAGCTATTGCCACAGTCCCTGTGATGTTTCCATCGTAATCCCTTATAGGTGTACATTTAAACCTTCGATACCTTAACTCACCCGTCTTCAGATGTCGTATTATTTCCTCTCCTCTGACGGTTTCGCCTTTTAAAGACCTGAGTACAGGTGTATCTTCTTGCAGACGCGTGGTCCCGTCAGGCTCTAAAATCTCCAATGAATCCACGATTTCAAGTATCTCCTTGCCATGGCCCTCAATACCATTCGCCATATGGGCTGCCTGGTTCAGCAGTATCATATTCCCATCCTTATCAGAGATCCACACCTCATCGTCCATACCATTTATGATAGCCTGCAGCCTGTCACGCTCCTCAATTACCTGAGCCAGCAGCAGTTCCTTTTCTTTTTCCAACACTTCTTTATGTATTTCAGCCACCTTAATAAAACCTCCTTCTTGCAAAGCCAATAACCCTCATTCTTACCTTTTACTGAAGCAACAGAAGATGATTCCCAGATTCCCATTTTGATCCGCTAATTTTCGAAAATTTCATCCAAGGTCATCTTTAAGACCTCTATATTGACAGGTTTGCTGAGGTGCTTGTCAAATCCAGCCTCAATTGCGCGGTCAATATATTCCTGACTTGAGTATCCGGACATGGCAATGAGACACACATCCTTCAGCTCATTGTCATGGCGGATGTATTTAGCCACTTCATAGCCATTCATTCCCGGCATTCCTATATCACATAAAATAGCTTTAGGCTTTAATTCTTTTGCTTTAGCTATGCCTTCCTCACCACTGGAAGCAGCCATTGCATCATATCCTACCAAATTTAAAAGATCTATTGTAATTTGTGTTAAGTCTTTATTATCATCAATCATAACTATCATTTATTCCACCTTATCTTTCCTGCTCAGTTGTTTGTTCTCCAAAATTTATCTATATGTATAAATTTTACCAAACACTCACCAATATATAAACTTAAACCATTAGCATAATTCGACACTTTTAGACCTTCTTCTATATTTCCCTTATCTCTTTATCAAAAGATACGGGGAACTCAATGATAAAGATAAATAGGATTGATGTAATAACTTTAGATTTGAATTGGGATGGGTAAACGGCAATAATTAAGATTACCAATAAAGATTAAAGTAAATAAAACCATTGAAAATGCATGTCCAAGCTAGCATTTACAATTCAAAAAGAAGTGCATATTAGTAAAATAATGTAAAAAGGTTCATATGCGAACCTTTTTCCTTTCATTTACTCTTCTGCACCAACTTATTATTAAATATTAAGCTACTCCCATCTGTAACAACAACAATAGTTCCTTGTATATCCGTCCTGTATATATCCACTCCAAAATCAGTCAATCTATCTAAAATTTTTTGTTTTGGGTGTCCGTAGTCATTAAAAAGTCCTACAGATATTATTGCAGCTTTAGGATGAACAGCTTTTAAGAAATCACACGAAGTGGAATAGCCACTTCCATGATGCCCTACTTTCAGGACATCCGCTGACAAATCCAGCTGCTTTGCCAGGATTTCACCTTCACTTAATTCTTCCGCATCTCCCATAAATATAAAAGATCTATTGCCGTATTTTAATTTGGTGACAATGGAATAATTATTTAAGTCCTCATATACAGTGCTGTTTGGTGCCAAAAAATAAAGCGCGGCATCACCAATTATAATCTTATCTCCTACACTTGGTACTTTTATTGATAAGGATTTTGCCTTTAATGAGGTCACCATATTTTCATAAGCACTTGTATTTGCAGTTACGTCCGCAGCGTAAAATACTCCTACTTTAAATGCTTTTATTATCTCTGCCATATTTCCAATGTGATCTTCATGAGGATGTGTTGCTATTACATAATCCAGCCTGGTTACATGAGCTGCCTTCAAATAATTGATTAAATTGTCCCTTGAACTCTCAGGCCCGGAATCTATAAGTATATTCTTGTTATGAAATTGAATCAGTTCCGAATCCCCTTGCCCCACATCAATATAACTGATTATCAATTTGTTTGGATCTATGGGCACTTTAACCTTGGTAGTGTAATCCTTGGTAACAGGCGCTAATGTAAAAAATATCATTACACTAGCCAATATTCCTGCAACTTTCTTTTTCACAAACAGCACCTCCTGTTAATATAATGCTGAATTAAAAATTGAAGGTATTTACAATGCCTGTAGTGCTGTCATAATAATTCTTTGCCACCTGATCTATGCCGCTGCAAATATCTTTCAAATTGCATACGCCGCAGTCTTGTATCACATTATTCTCCAATAAAGAGCAGCTTAACTCATCCTCATAGGTTGAATTGCTTATTGCCAAGGCAAGCTGCAGCTTATCAAAGCTCTGGCTTCCTTCTGTAGTTACAGTAATACTGTCCTTAATCATATTCCCACCATCCTAAAATTATTTGTGAATCAAATACAATTGCAATTCACAATAAAATATATATGCTAAAATCCTAAAAATTCAGGTGGAATATATGAATATATGTTTAAATAAATATATATTTTTATATTCATATGAATATAAGAACATATGAATATATAGTCTCCATGCGGTTTAGCGCTATTTATCCATAATTGAGATCAAAAATATTCACTCAAATTCTCCTGATTTCCCATATATCTAAAACATAATAAAACATTAATAAAGGAGATACGGAATGGCTAAGAATTTTTCTAAAAAATCTATGAATATAAATGAATTATCCTTTGAAGATGACTTTGACGAGAGCGGTTTCACTGATGCGGTTGTGGGGACCCCTCTGTCAACCTTCTCTTTCTCAAATGACAGCCCACCCTCTTCAGTGAAAGAAGTTCATCTTCAAGCTCCTTCCCCTGTTGATAGAGATCTTTTAATTGACTGCAGAAGAGGAAAAACAGCTGCAAATGGCATCACTCCTCCTATAGATGGAGAAAACTTTGATATAAGACGCTCCTTTAAATTCAGGAAGTCTACAGTAAGAAAACTCAATGAGCTTAAGGCAAATCATCCGGATGTCAATGCTTATTTAAGCACAATAATAGATGCTGCCATAAATCACTATTATGCTCATATAATTAATTCCCAATCTTGTAAAAAATAATTGTAATCTCCATATATCTTTACCAGGAGGTGATTTCATATGGACTTCAATGAACTGATGGCTATCATAGGCAACCTGGGCTTTCCCGTTGCCATTACTGCTTATTTGCTCATAAGACTGGAAAAGACCATACTGGGTCTGACCTCATCTATAAATAAGCTGAATACAATAATTTCGACAAAGCTTGGCTATGTTATAGATGATGAAAATGACGATAAAATTCATAAGGTTCAATAATTGTATTT
>JBEHWK010000119.1:0-10029 GCA_040217795.1 Clostridiaceae bacterium | reverse complement strand
GGTGAGCCCGCTTTCTTTTGAAGCCTCCAGCATTCTTGTCTTTTCATTATTAATTAAGACAATAGTATATATGGTTTGAATAACTGCATATAATCCCAGAATAACTGCTAAAAATTTAAAAATCCTGTTTACTTCTATATTGACCAGAGTCATTATCTTACTCATTTCTATACTCCTCCCTCATTACATCCACAATTGATTTGCCGGATTCTTCTCTTTCCTGTTCTGCTGAAAATACCTTGATGATTTTTCCATTACCCATAAGAATCACATTATCTGCAATATGCTCTATTTCTCCGATTTCATGAGTTGTTAATATAATACTGCTTCCTTCTTCAAGAAACTCTCCGGTTATGGCTCCTATGAAGTCTTCTCTAGTAAAAAGGTCTATTCCTGAGAAAGGTTCATCCAAAAGCAGATATTTGCTGTTTTGTGCAAAGCCTGTTATAAGCTGAACTCTTGCTGCACCTCCCTTTGAGAGTTCACTGATTTTCTCTTCCTTTGACAGCCTGAAATATTCCAGCATCCTGTATGCTTTATCCATATCCCAGTTTTTGTAGAAAATCTCCATGAAATCAAATATTTCTTCTATGGTCATCTTCCTGTAATGTATATCTACATCCGGAACCATGGAAATCTTATTATAGACCTCCGGTCCTGTCTTTTCCCCATCTATCAGTATCTCTCCTGAATTTAAGGGTATCAGTCCCATTATTGACTTTAACAAAGTGGACTTCCCTACTCCGTTTATTCCAAGAATACAGGTTATCTTTCCCTCTTCAATATTTACTGAAACATCATCCAGGGCTTTAATTTTCCTATACTTCTTTACTACATGCTTAACCTCTATCATATCCTGACCTCCACATATATTTATCTGACATACCCACCTAGTGTATTATCACACTAATACACCAAGGCTAAAAAAAGCCATTATTCCTTCCACTTCCTGTCTAATACCCCTAAAATCTCATTCTTGCTTACAGTTATAGCTTTAACCGATGATATAAAGTAATTTACCGCATCATTTATAAGTTCTTCCTTCATACCCTTTATAATTTCTTCATTGGTGGTTACTGTACTTTGAAAATTCCTGAATGTCTCAATCATCCCCATATCCTCCATTTCTTTATAAGCTCTTTGAACTGTGTTTGCATTTACCTTCAGAAGACCAGCAAGTTCTCTCCTTGAGGGTATTTCATCCCCTGGCTTTAAGCTGCCGATTACCATTTGCTGCTTGAAGTATCTTATAATCTGAATGTAGATGGGTTCTCTGTCGTTAAAATTGATATTCATTAACTCTCCTCCCAATATTTTCTTTTTCCTATAAGTGTATTATAGCATTAATACACTTATACAGTCAATGATTTTCTTATAAAGTGTTTAATTATTCCACCTGCATCCTGTTGACCCTCTGAAAAATGAAAAAAGCCAGCTGTAAAACTGACTTTTTATAGATGTAATTTTATTCTAATGTGTGACTAACCTGTACTTCTCCAGGACCAAGTATAATCATAGTATCTCCTTTTTCAACAATACCCTTTTTTATTATTTCATTTGTATGCTCAAGACTCATGCTGTATTTTATTCTGCCAACAGGATCAACAACTATAATAGTGACCGGTTTATCTGAGGTTGTAAGTTTTATAGTAGTATAATATCCAGCATATTCAGATAAATCATGTGTTCCTGCTTTATAAGTATCTGCCAATTTAAGCTGTCGTGCCTGTGGAATTTCTGCAAATGTAAATATAGATATTAAAAATACTATTAATAAGTTCTTTATTTTCATAATGTCACCTCATCATTAGTATTTTAATCTTCAAAATAAAATATTCACCTGTTATGCATATAATTCATGCCAGTATCAAAAGAGCAATAGTAGGCATTATTAAAATAAATGTACTTATTACCCACCAGGTTGATTCATCCTTATTGTATTTTCTTTTTTTCAATGCCATAAGTACAGTAAATACTGCTGCAAAGATACTGGTAAAAGCTATTGATATGGCAACTAAGCCACGATTGGCACAGCCAAGAACTGTCTTGGGCAAAGCTGCGTTTATTAAAAATAGTATTGTAAAAATTGAAGGAACAATTATGTGTTTTAAAAAAACGTTGTTTTGCTTTTTCATCTTTTCCATGCAATGTACGGCTTGTAAACTTTATCCACGGGTCAGGAAGTATTAAAATATAAAACAAAGTGTAAATAGATGTCATTAACCTGAATATATTAATTACTATATGAATAATTAATAGGTGGTAAATATGTATTTACCAATACAAGATGTTTTTTGGGTACCAGTTTATTATGCTGAAGAAGATATCTTAAGCATAATTGAAAGAGTAATGTTGGAAGAATTCAATTATTATAGAAATTTAACAAATGAGCCCATGAAAAGAAAGGAGATAGTAATAGGTGTAGCTTTACCAGACCGAATAGTACCAAGGTGGCCCAGAATCAAAGGTTATATGGAACAATATGCCAGCACCAAGGATGGGGTTACGTTAAAGATAGAAAATGCAGATTTTGACGCAGCCAGGCAAGCTTCCCAAGTGGACAGTCTAATATCACAGGGAATAGATGTACTTATTTTAGTACCTGTGGATTTATTCGCAGCAGCAAGTTTAGTTGAAAAGGCTCATAAAGCAGGAATTAAAGTGATAGACTTTGATAGACTTATACAAAATAGTGATGCAGATCTTTATATTTCTTTTGATGGTCAAAAAGTTGGCGAACTTCAAGGACAGTATCTTACTAAAGAGGTTCCCAGGGGAAATTATATTATCCTGTCAGGAGATCCTGGTAACTTTAATTCTACGCTGTATAAGAAAGGTGCAATGGAATATATACAACCTCGGGTCAGCATAGGAAATATAAAGATAGTTGAAGATAAAGCAGTAAAGAACTGGGATCCGAAGATTTCTTTTAAGATAGTGAAAGACGCTTTAATTGCCAATAAGAATAATGTTGATGCTATATTGGCACCAAATGATACTACAGCAGGTGGTGCAATTGAAGCATTGAAAGAACAGGGTTTAGCTGGCAAGGTAGTAGTAACTGGGCAAAATGCTGACTTGCCTGCTGTTCGAAGAATAATTGAAGGAACGCAATCAATGACAGTGTTTAAGGATGACAGGGAGGAATCCCGCATTGCTATAGATGCTGCAATAAAATTAGCTGAGAACAAGCCTATAGCTGTAGATAAGTATGTAAACAATGGTAAAATAAATGTCCCTTCAATCTTTCTTACACCAATAGCTGTAGATAGGAATAATATCAATGAGGTCCTTATAGCAAGCGGATACTTAGAGGCAAGCGAAGTTTACGGGGCGTAATAGTAACTGAAATGGATAATTTACTTTTTCTATTTTGAGATTGCTGCATTTTAAAGGGAACTCTAAAAAAGAGTTCCCAAAGTTCATTACTTAAGAATATTCTGACTTGACCAATTCTTTTATCAGTCAGAATTATGTAATTATTACACTGAATATATATCTGAAAATTCAATGTTTATCATTTCAATTTTATTTTTGGCACAATTGGTTTCCTTAATAATTTCCGGATTTTGTATAGTACCTGCAGGAAGTTCTATTTTAAATTTACTTCCTTCCCCAAGAGTGCTCTCTGCAGTTATTTTCCCGCCATGAAGTTCAACTATTGATTTCACCAGGGATAGTCCAATACCGCTTCCTTCAGCATTACGTGAAAGAGACTTGTTTACCTGATGAAATCTTTTGAAAATATTATCCAGATGCTTCTTGTCCATTCCTATGCCAGTATCTTCTACGGATATTTCAACAGTATCACCTTTATCAATTAGGTTTACGAATATACTGCCTCCCGGATTGGTAAACTTAATTGCGTTAGAAATGAGATTCAGAATAATCCTCTCAATCTTATCAGGATCACAGGCCATAATCTTTTCCTCTGTATTTGTGTCAAAAATAATATTTAAGCCTTTTCCCTTGATGTAATCTGCTACTGACTGGACAATGTCTTCTGTAATATTAACTATATTTTCATTAGACAGGTTTAATGTGAAAAATCCTGAATCGATTTTTGACAGATCTACTATATTGTTTATAAGTTTTATAAACCTGTAACAATTCTGTTTAATAACATCTATTCCTTTTGCAATCTTCTCCTTATTACTTTCAATGGAATCATTTTTCAGATAGAGCTCCATTAATTGATTGGTGCTGAAAATTACATTCAAAGGGGTCTTAAGCTCATGTGATATGTTTGAGAATATTTCATCCTGAGCTTTAAGAGCTTCTTCCATTTTATTTTTAGCTCTTACTTCTTCAGTAACATCTATTGAAATGCGGATTAATTCCGTAATTTGATTATTAAGTCCAAACAAAGGCTGGTAAATAACTCTGAAAAACCTTTCTTCCCCTGCCATAATAACCTTTTTATATAAATGGAAAGAACCTGCTTTATTATGTATTAAATTCTCAATACCATTTTTTGATAGTAATCTTTGTTCTGCACTGCACTGAAAAGTATCAAAAATATTCTTCCCTGTAACAGATACCGGTTTCCCTCCGTTATACTTCTCCTGTATTAAATGTTCATAACCTTTAGCGTTAATATATTTAATTTTAAGATCCGGGAACGAGACTCTTGTACATCCAAAATCAAAATTTTCTATTACATTTCTTAATACATCATACTGGGTTTTTATTAATAAATTTTCTTCATTTTTTAAGCTTTCAGTTATATCCCGGCCGACTATTACACCAGCTATTAAATTGTCTTTATTATCATAGATGGGGGTACCATTTACTTCCTTATAAACTACAGCATCACCATTTTTAATCTTCATTCTAAATCCTGAAAACTTTTCACCTCTTGCCACTTTTTTTGATGGAAGACTTTCAAGTGGTATAGGATTCCCATCCATATCAAAATGTTCAGCTTTTTCAAATACCTTCTCCGGAGTTATTGTTTCTGTAAAACCATAAATTGGGGTATTCCTAAACGCTTTATTTACCATTAAGTATTGTCCATTTTTATCACAAATCCCTATATCCTCAGATATATTTTCCAGGATGGCTTCCATCTGCTGTTTCTGTTGCCTTATGACTTCGCTTTTATTTACCTGTTCTGTAACATCACGAAGGCAGATTACAGCTTTTGATATATTGCCGCTTTTATCATATACAGGGCCTCCGCTGATACTTATATGATTTATTCCGTCAGGTCTATGGCAGGTTCTTCTGTCATCCTTTATCTTTTCTCCCTTTAAAATCCTGCATTCCTGGAAATCCTCAAGGGTTAATAAATTACCCTCTGAATCATAATATTCTGTATGTTTTAATGTATCTCCAATCTTCTTCAAAGACTCAGGTTTATATGCAAATTCTTTTATACTGCTGTTCAAAAATGTTATGCTACAATCTTTATCCACTGTATATATTCCATCGGAACTATTTTCTATAACAGCTTCCAATTCTTCCTTTTGTGCTGAAATAGCTTCCAACTCTTCTTCTTGTGATTCAATAACTTCAGCCTGCTTTTCAATTAATTTTCTGTTCAGGACTATTTCTGTCACATCACAGATAACTTGAATCAGATATTTTGCTTCTCCTTCTATATGTATTGGTACTATTTTTATATCCCAATATGTAATTCCTCTTTCTGAGTGTTCATATTCAAATTCTTTTATATGATAAGAGTTGCCTGTCTCCATAATATTTAAAAGATTTCTTTCAACATCTCTGCAATGATATTGCGTAAGTATTTGTTTTAAATTTTTACCTATAGAATTTTCTTTTTCATTATATTTATAACAATCTGAATGTTTTTCATTAGCTTTCAGTAATATCAGGTCAGGAAAACTGTATACTGCAACTCCAGCTTCATCATTCTTGTAAAGTTCATCTAAATAAAAGAATTTTTTTTCAATTCTGGAGTTTGGTTTCTCTATAAATGAATAGATTTTTTCATTATCGGATTGTAAGCTCTTACAGAGAATATCGACTTCTCTTGCTTCTAATTTCTTGGTAAATATATAACAACCATGCTGATGTTCTGCATTTTGAAGATACACTTGAGAATCCATTCTTAACATGTTACTTACTTCTGTAAGGGATTTCCCCACTAATTCGGTCTTAGAATATCCGCAAAGATTTATAAACTCCGCATTAACTTTAGTAACAATATTGTTTTTACTATATAAAATTGATTTTTTATTAAACCATTTAAACGCGTATTTCATACACTGAATTCCCCTTTTTATAAATGCTATATTGCGGTTTAGTAACCTAATCTTTAATTTTACATCATTTATCATCATTTGTGAATCATACAACATACAAAGCATTAAAAACAGAATGTTTTAGATTTTCTCATTAATTACTGATTTTAGAGTATCTCTTTTGTTGACTAACGTCAAGGCTATCCGTCTCCCACCTAAGAGGATGGATAGAATTACGCCCGTTAGGCTAAAACAAAAAAAAGTATAAAGTGAATCAGAATGTAATTGTGAATTTGCTTTATACTTTGGAAATATGTTTTTTAGTCACTTCGCCACAAATTATAAGGTTGTACCAATTTAAATCCATGATTAATTCATTCTTTAAGAATGATGAGAAGCATCTCTATAGTTATGAATCTAGTTTATCCTTCGTGGGACATACCAATATCCTTTAATTCCGGATACTTGGAGAACAGAGCATTTTGGCATTTTAATTACAGCGCTGACAGCATTACTTATGTCTGCTGTACACATGCTTAAACTCCCTACGGAAAACCCAAATATAATTGAGCTAAACATCCTATACTCCGCAGGGAAAAATACCCATAAAACATAGGAATAAACCCAAGAGCGAATGCAGGACAAAGGGCTACAAATAAATATATCCATTTAGGTATTGGGCAAGTTGGCACTGCACCTATTCCATACATAAAATTCCTATCACCCCAATCTCAGTAAATAAAAAAATCGCCAAGGCGACTATGCGCCGTCGATTTTTTTCTCGCATCTGCCTTTCCGAACGTATGTGAGGAAAATCTGGCAGGCGACAAATTCTCTTTTTTATTCTTTAGGATTGCACCTAGACTTCGTATAATCTCATGTCCTTTAAGTTATCCACAGATTTCAAAAAATATAATTTCCTAAAGAATAAAAAAAGCCCCGGAACATCATTCCCGGAGCCTTTGGATCATAGCCTCAAATGGGCTTACTTATTTTTCTCTTTTCCCTGTTCAATATTTTTTTCATTACAACCAACTAGCACCATTGCTAAACCTAATATAGCCATAGCTAGTATGCACCCAAACCAAACCATCGCTACTGTTTCATTTGTAGAAATCATCCAACCTATAAAATTACTATAAATGTAAAATAAAAGAGATCCTAATAACGGGCTTAAAATTATTATTATTAATCCTTTGTTAATTTTTTCTTGCTCACTCATTATGATTTTGCCCAGATCAATGGTAGGTTTATCCATTTAGTTTTTCTCCTCTCTATTAAATAATTTTCCTCACTGTATATTTCAGAAACCATTTACATAATTTTCGACCTAGGTTGAAAGTTTACTCGAACACCCTGTAAGAAGTAAAATGCCAGCCAACAATGAGACAGCAAGTCTCTTAACCATTAATATCCCCCTCTATATTTCACCATTATATTTTTAATGAAAGCTTTGTTTGAAAATAATATCGATAACAGCACTATTAAGTAGATTTTTCTCATCTTTTCATACCTCTCTTCAGTAAATTATTATTCCGAAGTACTATTGTATTAATCAAATTATAAGTCATTTGGTATTAAATTATAATAATTTGTGTCAAATCCAAAATAAGCATTAATAATTTTAATATTTTCTGCGGCACTTTTAACTAACTCTTTAATCTGGCTTTTTTTCATGCTCTCCCCCACAATAATAAGAAGTGTTTAAATCATAATAAATTATCGGGCTGAAGCAATTGAAAAACAATATTTGCTTCAGCCATTAATATGAATGCGTATCAATCCTTTTTACCAAAACCAATAATAGCAAGAATTAACCCTATGAGCGATATTAAGTATTCAAAGCCGCCAATATTAGAATCAGGGTCAGCTGCAATTATGCCTCCAAACAAAGTAATAATTATGCCTAGAAGCATCAACTTTAAACCTGAGGCACTCTTTCTTAAAGCTGCAGCAATCAGAATTGTTATCAAACCCAATATAACAAATAATATTAATATTCTTGGTATAATTGCCATTTTTATTCCCCCTAGTATTATATTGATATAGCCACTAAGGGCTATCCTATTCTTAATAATTTCTAAAACTATGTAACAGAAGAAGGATCTCTTCCCTCATCAGATGTTACTTCTATAATTTAATATGTCTGACGGTTCCCGATAGACTCCAGACTTTTCATAAAGTATAATCCTCTAGGATAGGATAAAGAATGTATTCCCCCTTGGGAGGTCAGTTACTACTGATCTATACCTATTAAAAAGTCAATTAGTTCATTCAATGAGGTTTTATGATTAGCTGGTTGGGAGCCTCAGGCTATCCCCGTATCACATGCTAGGATGTGTACTCGTTGCTTGGAAATGGATTCCTATCAGAAAGGAGCTATTGCTCATGCCAAACATTATTAAACATGATTTATTTATCTCTGTTGGGATTGATGTCGGTGCAGACTTCAGTTGGATGTCTATTGCTCTTCCCAACCAAACGTTTGTAGGAAAACCCTTTAAAATCCTGCATTCTGATTTAAATTCCCTTGCTTTTGCTGTTTCTAAAATAAAAGAAGCAGAAGAGCTGTATTCTTTGGAAAGTCGCATTTTCCTAGAATCCACGGGAATTTATCATTACCCACTCTTCTGCTATCTTCGTGATATTGGATTTAATGTTCACGTTATTAATCCTATCATAACTAAGAATAGCACAAACATTAACATCAGAAAAGTGCATAATGACAGATTTGATTCAAAAAAGGCCGCCTTAATAGGTTTAAAGCCTGATTTGAAAGTTTCTCTTATGCCATCGGACCTTGCTCTTGATTTAAGAAATCTTTCAAGAGAATATTATGATCTGATGGACAACCGTTCCGCTTATGTTAATAAGCTTCAGGGCGAACTTCGTATGGTATTCCCGCAGTATTTAAAAATCTTTTCGAAGATAACCACAAATACTGCAATGACCTTGTTGGAAAAATATACTTCTCCAAGTGCATTTTTAAGTGCTTCTAAGGATGAAATCATCCATTCCATACGGATTACTGCACGTTTTGGACTTACATACGCTAACAATAAGTATAATGCCATTATTCAGGCTGCTAATGACGCAAATATTTTTGGTCATGCTGTTAGCAGCAACTTTACGCGAATTCGCTTATATATAAGCTTCATTCGAAAGTATGATGAAGAGATATCTTCAATACTCTCTGAAATGCATAAGCTAGTTGATGCTAATAAAGATACTGATATTGTAAAGCATATTCATTTGATTGAATCCTTTAAAGGCGCAGGCTTTCTTTCGGCTGTAAGTCTTATGGGTGAAATCGGAGATTTCTCTGCGTTTAAATCACCTAAACAGCTTTTTGCTTACTTTGGTTTAGACCCAGCGGTAAAACAATCCGGGAAATTTAATGGTACGAAAATCAGTATATCAAAACGAGGTTCCAGGATTTCCAGAAGAGTTATTCACACCATGGCTTTAGTCAGTATCAGTAAAAACAGAAATGGTTCTGCCCAGAATCCAGTACTTCGAGACTACTATCTTTTAAAATGTCAGAACAAACCTAAAATGGTGGCTCTTGGAGCTGTTATGCATAAAGTTTGCAACATTGTATTTGCCATTCTTCGTGATGAAAAACCGTTTAAAATCATCACACCAGAAGAACACCAAAAGAATTATCTCAAAGCGAAATGCGGCTTCGCTGCGTAGTGTAATTCCATAAAACTAACATTGTTTTTTGACAGTTAGTCAAAAGGCTTATTAAAGTTACCCTTTTTTAGGTTAGGTAAAATTGATTATTTTTTTATTTCTTATTGACATTTCTTAGCTGGACTTT
>JBEHWK010000118.1:0-10204 GCA_040217795.1 Clostridiaceae bacterium | reverse complement strand
AATAGTGCTTAGCTGCCTGAAATATATGAAAAAAGATAATATAAGGCTTTTAAAAACAGTAAACCTTCTTTTAAGTGTGCTTGTAGCATTTACCTTAAATATGCTTTTTTCTGCTAATTTCAAACTTACTTTGTATGAGGGTACCTTTGGATACACTTTTTTAAGAGTATCAGTGCATTTATTCATGCTGCTGCTTTTCATACTCTGCCTGGTTGTGGCTGCAGGCATTTGGTACAGAAAAATTCCTATAATGAGAAGCATAATTGTGATAACAATAATTATGTATACAATAGCAAATTATCTTAATATAGATGGATTTATAGCCAGAAAAAATATAGAACGCTATCGTGAGAGTGGCAAACTTGATGTTTACTATTTGACGTCTTTGTCATTTGAAGCCGTTCCTTACCTGCTTGAACTGAGAGAAACCAATGACAGCCATATAAAAATGGTTATTGATGATAATTTGGAACACAGAAAAGAAGTGCTTGATAATGAAAATTCGTGGACTGAATTTAATTTTAGTAAAAACAGAGTTGGAAAATTATTGAACCAGGGGAATTAAGTGACCTCCTCATGAGTAATATTTATATTAAAGTTTTTGTATCCGAGGTTTATAATGTTATTATAAGGATATTCTTATAATAGGGGAGGGGTATTATGGATAGAACAAAAAAAGCATGGACCAGTGGAGTTTTATTTGCACTCACTCTGGTTATCAACACAATTGGTGCTGCCGGGTGGATCAATGGACTATCGCAAAAAGAAGTTTCGGATAAGTATATTACTCTGATTACACCAGAACCGGGCACCTTCAGCATATGGGGCGTCATCTACTCGTTGATGTTAATCTCCATTATTATGATGCTCGTAAAGAAAGGTGACATGTACTACAAGAAAGCTATTGATGAGATTTCAGTACTGTTCTGGATTTCCTGCATCATGAACACTGTTTGGATAGTGAGTTTCTCACTTCTCCAGCTTGGGCTGTCCGTTATATTCATCTTTGGGTTATTAATCACATTGTCCCTGATTCTTCAGAAGCTTCGCAGGATTCAAGAGGGAAGACGATTTCTGTTACCTCTGACCTTTGGACTCTATACCGGCTGGCTTTTTATTGCAACGGTGGTCAATATTGCTGCCTGGTTAGTGAAAATGGAATGGGGCAGATTCGGTATCCCTGAAGAAATATGGGCAATCATCATGCTTGTTATAGCCGTATTGCTGGTTTTTGTGGTTCTTATGAGAAACCGGAATGCTGTATTTCCACTTCCCGTTGCCTGGGCATACCTTGGCATTTACCAGTTTCTGAACTCACCAGAAGGGTTCAAGGGACAGTTTGTCATTCTGCAGATGGTGTCTCTGGCAGGTATGGTTGTATTGATCGGCATGGCAGCTATTCAGTTCTATCGAAACCGGTTTTCATTGCTGCTGGATACTCTAGAATAAAATACAATGAAAGAAACCAGGGCATATATTTAAGTTATTTTAGTTCCAAACTATGGATATAACTTAAATATATGCTTTTATTTTATAATCAATAAGGTTCCGCTGGAAGTGAGAAATGAATCACGCGGATATCTTTGTCAAAAATGGATTGAAAAGCTAAAAATTTTAATTATAATACTTGACTTGGAGTGAACTTCAAGGAGTAGAATTTAGTTAGACTTAAAATTTAACAAAAATAATTAAAAGACGAGGAGAAAATATGATCATGGAAAAGAAAAAATTAGGATTTGGATTAATGCGTTTACCGATAATGAACCAAAGTGATCCGGGAAGTATTGATATGGAAACATTAGACAAAATGGTTGATACATTCATGGACAGGGGCTTTACTTATTTCGATACAGCTTATATGTACCTTGGGTTTAAGAGTGAGGTGGCTTTAAGGGAAGCTTTAGTAAAACGATATAATAGGGACAGATTTACAATAGCAACAAAGTTACCAACCATGTTTTTAAAAAAAGAAGGAGATCAGGAAAGAATTTTTGATGAACAGTTAGAAAAATGTGGTGTTGATTATTTTGATTACTATCTTCTTCATAATCTGGGAGTAACACATTATGAGATAGCTAAAAAGTTTGATAGCTTTTCATTTATTGAAAGGAAGAAAAAAGAAGGAAAAATAAAAAATATAGGTTTTTCCTATCATGATAATGCAGAGTTATTAGATGAGATTTTAACTGCTCACTCGGAAGTGGATTTCGTTCAATTACAAATCAACTACATTGACTGGGATAATGAAAGTATTCAATCCGGAAAATGTTATGAAGTTGCAAGAAAGCATAACAAACCGGTTATTGTTATGGAACCGATAAAAGGCGGCACTCTGGCAAAGGTACCGGAAGAAGCAGAAAAATTATTTAAAGAATATCATCCTGATATGTCTGTACCATCATGGGCAATCCGTTTTGCAGCCAGCCATGAAGGAATAATGATGGTTCTAAGCGGAATGTCCAGTATGGAACAATTGTTGGACAACTCAGGTTATATGCAGGATTTTAAACCCTTTGTAAAGGAAGAATATGATATTGTTGAAAAGGCAGTAGATATTATTAACAAATCAATTGCAGTGCCTTGTACCGCGTGTGAATATTGTGTAAAAGGATGCCCTAAAAATATTGCTATACCAAAATACTTTGCGCTGTATAATGCTGAAAAGCGAGGGCTAAACGCAGGTTTTTCAACCCAAAGAGTATATTATAGCAATTATACAAAAACATATGGAAAAGCATCAGACTGTATTGGATGTAATCAATGCGAAAGGCAATGTCCACAGCATATCGAGATTACAAAATATTTAAAGGATGTAGCTGTGGCATTTGAATAAGAATTTATTATTGGCGGCAGATATCAAGACCTCTTTACATTTGTTTGTAAAAAAGTGTAAAGGGGTCTTTTGCAACAAAACAGACACCTTGACTTGGACTTAACTCAAAGTGATATTCTTGAAAGGAGAAATAACTTTATGCATATACCTGATAATTATTTAAGCCCTTCAACTTGTGCAGCTTTTTGGGCTGCAATGCTTCCTGTCTGGAAAAGATCAATCCAAAAGGTAAAGGCTGAAATAACAAGACAGAAAATGCCTCTTCTTGGGGTGGCAGCCGCCTTTTCATTTTTAATCATGATGTTTAATATCCCCCTTCCGGGAGGAACTACAGGACATGCTATTGGAGGCGCCCTTGTTGCTATTTTGCTTGGACCGTATTCTGCTGTTTTTGCAGTTTCTATAGCTCTCGTAATTCAAGCATTGTTTTTTGGTGATGGAGGAATTTTAGCATTAGGAGTAAACTGCTTTAATATGGCTTTTATAATGCCATTCACATCATTTTTTTTATTCAGGCTCATAAAAAAAATATTCAAAAATCAAAAAGGAGAATATATCGGAGCTTTCCTGGGAGGTTATATTTCTGTTAATATTGCAGCGTTATTTACCGCAGTGGAGTTTGGTGTTCAACCTATACTTTTCAAGGACCCTTCAGGACTGCCGTTATATAGTCCATATGGTCCGGCTATATCTGTTCCGGCTATGATGATACCTCATTTATTGATAGTTGGAATTTTGGAAGGAATAATAACCGCAGGGGCTTATAGCTATATAAAAAAGGCATCACCAGATGTGATATACAAAGGTGAAACAAATAGAATAAAATTTTTCTACATTATTTTAGGGGCTCTAATATTAGCTGCGCCTCTGGGACTTTTAGCAAGCGGAACTGCATGGGGAGAATGGGGAGCAGAGGAAGTGAAGAATCTTTCAGGATTTATGCCTGAAGGAATGAAAAACGGATTTCAATTTAAGTCCCCAATTCCTGATTATAGATTTGGAGTTTTAAATGAATATTTAGGATATATCCTATCAGCATTAGTTGGAGTAATAATAATCCTGATGATTTTTAAGGTTTTATTAAAAATAAATTTAAAGAAAAATATAAAGGAGATTAAATGATTCCAGAATGGCTTTCAGAAAAAGATAATTACATTCCAAAGGAAGAAAAGAGCTTATATATTGAGAGGAGTATTTTCTCTTTTATTAAGATAATTTCAATAATCAGACAAAATAAAAATCAGGATAAATTAGTTTATTCAATAAATCCAACCTTAAAGGTTATAAGCATTATAATATTGATTCTATGTGTATCCCTTTCAAGAAGTTTTATTTACTTATTAATGATAGATATATATGTTCTGATTTATCTGTTTCTTATGGAGAAACAATCCAGAAAAAGGATATTTTTAAGGAGCATGATATTTCCGGTTATCACATTGACAGCGTTAATCCCATCCATCCTTTATGGAAATATATATAATAGTTTGTTGATTTTTCAAAAACTGATTATAACTATATTGATTATGAATCTATTAGCTCATAATACTAAATGGAGTGAAATCAGCAAATCCCTTAAAGTGTTACGTATACCGGATATATTTATATGGATTATGGATATAACTATAAAATATATTGTTATTTTAGGAGAACATTCCATTAATTTATTATTTGCATTAAAAATCAGATCAATTGGCAGAACTTACAGTAAATATAATTCTCTCACAGGAATTATGGGAAACTTATTCTTAAAGTCTTATAAAATGAGTGAAGAGATGTTCCATGCTATGGAATGCAGAGGCTTTACAGGTGAATATGCAACAAAAGTAAATTTAAAACTAAAAAGAACAGATTACATCTATCTTTTTATAAATATATTTTTGCTTGTCTTATTTACTTATAGTAAATCAATATAGAGAACCTTTTATGCGTAAATATTACATTATATACCTTACTTAAATTTAAGGAGAATTAGTGATGATTGAATTAGAGAATATTTCATTTACATACAAGAATAAAATTGCTCTTGATAATGTAAATGTCCAGATAAAAGAAGGAGAATCTATTGCTGTTATAGGTCCAAACGGAAGTGGAAAGTCAACTTTTTTAAAATTATTAAATGCTATTATTTTTCCAAGTGAAGGTAAATATGCTTTTGATAAAACTGAAATAACTGCACAGACATTAAATGATGTCAGGTACTTAAAGTTATTTCATAAGAGATTGGGATTTGTATTTCAAAATTCTGATGCACAGCTGTTTTGTTCTACTGTGTTTGATGAAGTGGCATTTGGACTTTTGCAAATGGAACTTCCAGAAGAAGAAGTGAATAAAAGAGCAGGTGACTGTCTTAAGCTTCTTAATATATATAAACAAAAAGATGAACATCCGTATAATTTAAGCGGAGGAGAAAAGAAGAGAGTTGCCATTGCCAGTGTTTTAGCAATGAATCCTGAAGTAATAACTCTGGATGAACCTATGAATGAGATTGATCCAAAGGGGAAAAGATTTTTAAAAGAACTTCTGATTTCTCTGAATATAAGTGGAAAAACTATAATTTGTGCAACTCATGATTTTGAATATGTACAAGGTGTTTTTAACAGAGCTATTGTCTTTTCTGAAGAACATAAAATAGTAAGAGATGATAAATACGAAAATGTCATAAATGATAAAGATTTTTTAAGAAAATATAACATTATATAAATTTACAATATAAAAGATTGGACAAGTTAGCGTTTAAACTGAAATGGTTAGAAGGAGTGATAAACATGAAAATTTTATATTACGATTGTTTCTGTGGAATAAGCGGTGATATGAATTTAGCTGCATTAATAGATTTAGGAGTTCCTAAAGAATATTTAATTGAGGAACTTTCAAAACTTAATTTAAATTCTGCATATGAATTAAAAATTGAAAGCTCTGCGAAACTTGGAATAACAGGAACCAGAGTTGATGTTATATTAAAAGACAAATTGAATGATAAGACACATGTCTCAGAGTTGACTTCACATGGCCATGATGATTCTCATGACAATAGTAATGATGGGAATCACCACGATGAAAACAATCATAACCATCATGGACATCATCATAGAAATCTGAAGGATATAGAAGAAATAATAAATTCAAGCGGGTTAAGTGATAAAGTGAAAAAACTTGCTTTAAATATGTTTATGAAGGTTGCAGAAGCAGAAGCAAAGGTACATGGAAAGAGTCTATATGAAATACATTTTCATGAAGTGGGAGCTATTGACTCCATTGTAGATATTGCAGGAGCAGCTATCTGCTTAGATTATTTAAATGTAGATAAAATTATTGCATCACCTGTTCAAGTAGGAGGCGGTTTTGTTAAATGTGCCCACGGCCTTATGCCGGTACCAGCTCCTGCAACAGCAGAAATCTTAAAGAATATTCCTATAAGTACCGGAATTGTTCAGTTTGAAACAACCACTCCTACCGGAGCAGCAATACTCGCGGCAAACGTCGAAGAATTTACCCAAAAGGTTGATTTTTCAATTGAAAAGGTTGCCTATGGAATAGGTCACAGTGACTTAGAAATTCCAAATGTCTTAAGAGTATACTTAGGTGAAAAGGAAAATATTCAGGAAGTAAAAGAGCAATATATTTTAGAAACTAATATAGATGATATGAATCCGGAGCTGTATGGATATGTGGAAGAAAAACTTTTTGAGGCAGGAGCCTTAGATGTATTTAAAACGCCAGTATTTATGAAAAAGGGAAGACCAGGTATAAAATTAAGTGTGTTAACTAACGAAAAAGTTGAAAAGGATGTTTTAAATGTAATTTTTGAAGAAACAACTTCAATAGGTGTAAGAAAATACAAGGTTGAAAAAATAATGCTGGACAGAGAGTTTTCAAAAGTAAAAACTGAGTATGGAGATATTACAATAAAGAAATCTTATTATAATGGAAAGCTTGTGAAATATAAACCTGAATATGAAGAATGCAGGACTATAGCAAAAGCAAAGAAAATACCTATAAATAAGGTGTATAAGGCAATTTATAAACAAGATATAAATTAAATTTATTGGAGAGGGTTGTAAACAAAAATGATAAAAAATGAAAAATATAATAAGTTAATAAAATATCTAAAAAGTTTAGGAAAAGTAGTCCTGGCATTTTCCGGAGGAGTAGATAGTACTTTTTTACTTAGAGCAGCTAAAGACGCTCTTGGAGATAATGTAAAAGCAGTAACAATATTATCACCATATATTCCAAAGTGGGAGATAGCAGAAGCAGAGGAACTGGTTAAAGAATTAGGAGTACAGCATGAAGTTATAAAAGCTCCAATTATTGATTCAATTAGGTTCAATCCTGAAGATAGATGTTATCTTTGCAAAACAGCAGTATTCACCATGATACTGGATTTAGCAAAAAAGCAGGGTTATGATTGTGTAATTGATGGAACGAACTTTGATGATATAAGTGATTACAGACCGGGTCTTAAGGCATTAAAGGAATTAGATGTAAAAAGCCCGCTTTTGGAATGTGAACTGACAAAAGCAGAGATAAGAGCTTTTTCCAAAGAATTAGGACTAAATACTTGGGATAAGCCGCCTTATGCTTGTTTGTTAACCAGAATACCATATGGAAATGAATTAATAGAAGAGGATTTTGAAAAGATTGAAAATTCCGAGAAATATATGATGAGCATAGGTTTTAGAGCTGTCAGAGTAAGATGCCATGGAGATTTGGCAAGAATTGAAGTAGGCAGGGATGACATGAGCAGATTATTTAATGAGGAGCTTTTGAATACTATTTCCCAAAAGATAAAAGACTTGGGATTTAAGTATGTAACACTGGATCTTCAGGGATATAGAACAGGGAGCTTCAATGAAACTATAAACAAGAATCTTGGAGGGCAGTCCAGTGAATAAGGAAGAAATGAAAGTATTATTGGAAAGTGTCAAGGATAATAAAATAAACGTAGAAGATGCTCTAAAAAAATTAGAAGATTTACCTTTTAAAGATTTAGGCTTTGCTAAAATTGATAACCACAGGGAAATCAGGGTCGGCTATCCGGAAGTAATGTATTGTGAAGGAAAGACAGTGGAGCAGGTTAAGGAAATTGTTGAATTTATGCTTACGAAAAATAATAACATATTAGGAACTAGAGCTACTGAAGAAATGTATAATGAGGTAAAAAAAATATGTGAAGATGCCGAATATAATAAGCTTGGACGTACAATAACTATAAAGAAAAAGGAAGAACGTCTTACGGATAGCTATATAGCGATAGTATCAGCCGGCACTTCTGACTTGCCTGTTGTAGAAGAAGCATATGAGACTGCCAGAATATTAGGAAATAGAGCTGAAAAGATAACTGATGTAGGTGTTGCCGGAATACACAGACTTTTTTCCAGATTAGATGTTATCAGGGGAGCAAAGGTTGTTATAGTGATAGCAGGAATGGAAGGAGCTTTAGCCAGTGTCATTGGCGGCCTTGTGGATAAACCTGTGATAGCAGTTCCCACAAGTGTTGGCTATGGAGCAAACTTTGCCGGGATTGCTGCACTATTGTCAATGTTAAATTGCTGTGCAAGCGGCGTAAGTGTAGTAAATATAGATAATGGATTTGGCGCAGCTTATAGTGCCAGTATGATTAATAAGTTATAAATATGTCGGGCAATGGATTTTTGCTAACAGCATTTAACAGGAGTGGTTATAAGAAATGAAGAAGAGAATTATAGCTATTGTTGCAGTTATCATATTTGCAGTGGCTGCAGTGATATTTGGAAATATATATATGAACAAAAAGGGTCAGAATGATAATAGTAAAGCAAAAGAACTACCTGATGCAGACCTTTCATTTGCTGTTCTTGGGGATGTACATGAAAATATTGACAGCTTTCAGAAGGCTATCGATGATCTGCATTCAATCAATCCCGGCATGGATGCTCTGGTTTTGAACGGGGATACTGTAGATCAGGGCCTGGAGAAACAATATGATTCTGTAAAAAGTACTATAAATACAAATAAAGATTTGTTACCCAAAACAATTATTAAAAATATAGGCAATCATGAATTTTTCGACTATAACGTAAAGGTTAATTCACCTGAACAGGTTAAAACCTTTATAAACAGATATCTGGAGTTTTCCGGCGAAAAAAAAGTTTACCATGATACCTGGGTAAACAATTATCATATTATTTCCCTTGGATCAGAGGATGGCAATTCCAAAACAGCAAATTCCATAACAGCTTATATATCCGATGCACAGCTGAAGTGGCTGAAAGAAAAACTGGCTGAAAATTATAAAAAGGGAAAGCCTATATTTGTTTTTTTACATCAGAACATTACCAGGCTGACTATCGGAAATGCAACCTGGATAGGATCTGCACAAAGCGAGCAGATAAAAGAAATATTATCGCAATATCCGGAAGTTATATTATTTTCATCCCATAGTCATATCGATTTGGCTGAAAGCAGTGTGATTTCAGATTTGCCATATACAGTAGTTAATACAGGAGCTGTTCACTATTCATTTATTCCTGATGCAGCCAATGAAAAGGGCAGGAAAATAGTTCCGTATATCAAGGGAGTGTATATTGAAGTCAATGACAATAAGGTTATTGTTAAAGGAAGAGATATTAAAGAAAAGAAGTGGATATTTACAAAAGAAATTGAAAAATAAACATAATTGGTAAAATGCAGAAGCTGTTTGATGTGCAGAATCTGCTTTTTTTCCTTGCCTGTATTTATTTCCATTACCATACAAATGTGATAAAATTTAAAATAATAAATCATTATAGATTTAAACTATATAAATTAAGGAGAAAGAAATGACTAACCGAATAAAGAATCTTAAAGCTCTTGCTGAAACTAAATTTTTAAGTCTTTATGATGCAGAGTATAAAAATAAAAAAGGTAATTTAAACCATTGGATTATTGCATCAAGGAAAGATTTTGATACACTGCAGGGGCAGTATTTTAATGGAAAAGAAGAAAAAATCGATGCAGTAGTAATTGTCGCTCTACACATTGAAAGTAAGAAACTTGTATGTTTAAAACAGTTCAGAGTCCCGTTAAATGATTATGTATATGAATTGCCGGCAGGACTTGTGGATGGAGATGAAAATATTGAAGCCTCTGTTAAAAGGGAATTAAAAGAAGAAACAGGCCTTGACCTTATAAAAATAAATCATCAGAGAACTAAAACAGGTCTTTATGCATCTGCCGGAATGACAGATGAATCTATCGCCATGGTTTTTTGTACTTGTGAAGGTGAGATTTCAAAGGATTATCTTGAAGATGATGAGGATATTGAAGCAATTATGTTATCACAGCAGGAGGCAAAAGAACTGTTAGAGAATAATATAAAAATGGATGTCAAAATGTTCATATCTCTCC
>JBEHWK010000117.1:0-10206 GCA_040217795.1 Clostridiaceae bacterium | reverse complement strand
CTCTTTTCACACCAATTGTTTTAATAGCACTTTATTACTGATTAATTCAGGAAACCACAGGTTTATTTCCCTTTCAGCACTTTCCTGACAATCGGAAGCATGCACTGAATTTTCTGTCTTGTCTTTTGCATACAGCTTTCTTATTGTTCCTGGTGCTGCCAGTTGAGGATTTGTAGAACCATTTATCCTTCTTATCTCACTAATTGCATTCTCTCCTTCAAGAACCATTGCACATACAGGACTTCTTGTTATATAGTCAATCAGTTCATCATAAAACCCTTTTCCATGATGTTCTTTATAATGAATCTCAGCTAACCCTCTTGAAACTTTCAAAAGTCTCATTCCGATTACTTTCAATCCATTACTTTCGTACGCATCAATTATTTTACCAATTAAATTCCTCTCTACTGCATCTGGTTTAATCAACACTAAACTTCTCTCTCTCATACCCATAAATCCTCCAAACATATTACTTGTTATTAATTATACCAAATATTCTGTATTTTTAAAATATTAAAATTATTTGATATTTATTTATTTTGTCCTTTTTTGGTATAATATATACATAACCCTATCTTTTATACCCAATCTGTGATTCACAGGTATAATTCCATTGTAGAACTGTTTAAAATTTATCTTTGTGGAGGTTTTTTCAATGAAAAGATATTTAATGATTGCATCCGGAAGAGTTCAAGGAGTAGGATTCAGATATTTTGCCCTTTATGCAGCTAAAAGCCTAAATTTAACAGGAACAGTCAGGAATCAGTCAAATGGCAATGTTGAAATTTTTGTTCAAGGTAATGAAGTCGTATTGGATAAGTTCAAATCTCAGCTTATGAAAGGAAATGCCTTTATCAAAGTAGAAGACTTATTCTCAAAAGAAATTCCCCTTGAAGAAAAAGAAAAGGACTTTAAGGTTATTTATTAATTATGAAAATTGTTTAAAAGACCAGAAGCTTGTCTAAAAACACGCTTCTGGTCTTTATTACTAAATAAATACGTTATTCTTCTAAATTCATGTATTTTTTATTTTCAGCTACATTATCCAATATCATGAGATTATTAGCTTTTATAACAGATATTATATGGTCTGCATAAACTCTTTCACCACTGGAATTCTCATGAGTTGAATATCCTCCCTTTTCAATGGCCTCAGCCATATCGGAATAATTCTTCGCTTGGAATACTCCTGACGCAGTATATCTTGGATTATTTTTCAGAAACTCTCCATAATCAATAAATGATTCTTCTATAGTATTATATACCCTGAATTTATCCTTCAGAACCTCTCCATTGAATTCAGAGGTTACCATGTACTTACTGCTCCCTTTCCAGCTGGAATCAGCTTTAATTCCAAAATAATTATTGATTTCAGCATAGTTTCCCCATCCTGACTCAATAATTGATTGAGCTGCAACAACTGATGGCAATATACCATACTTTTCGTATATTTCATAGGCAAAGGGCTCTATTGTTTTAATAAACTGAGTATTTTTCTCCGAATAATTTTCCGGATATAGCCCCATGTTTTGAAGTTGATTATAATAACTTTTTGCCCTTTGTTTCTGCTTATCAGTATAATTTAATTCATCTGTAATCTTATCAACACTTTTTGATCCGAAATATTCCTTCCCCTCAATAGTCTTTACAACTATAAATTTCTCTGCTAATGCCTTTACCTTATCCTGATCCATCTTGGTAAAATAATTGTTTTCCTCAACAGCACTTACAGCAGCAATTTCTTTCCAATTAAGCTGAATTCTATTCTTTCCAACCTCATCTGCTGTATTTATGTAAAGTTTTATGGCATCCTTCGTTATTGCTATGTTTTTCAACCGGTTCTCTTCATTTCTATATATATTATATTTCTTTATTTCAAAAATAGATGCCCCAGTAATTACTATAATAATAAAAAATATCGTTACTGCCTTTATCCCTTTGTTTATCATTTTAACACCCCGCTTTAAATATGATATCACAAAAAGTCCCGTTTTTATAGAAAAAAAACAGGACTTTTTGTTTATGCTCAATAGATATTCTATTGTTCTTTTATTCCCTTATTTACTGCACTTATAACAGCTTTTATGGAAGCGAGGATTATGTTACTATCTGTTCCTACCCCATAGAAATTTTCTCCCTTTTCATCAGCTACCTGAATATATGCAACAGATTCTGCATCAGAATCATTTCCCAGGGAATGCTGATTATATGATACTACTTTAAATCCTTTTACAACCTTGTTCAATCCATGGACAAATGCATCTATGGGCCCGTTCCCAATGCCGGAAATATTTATAATTTCTCCGTTATAATCTATTTCTGCTTTGATTTCAATATCTTTCTTGCTTATCTCTTTACTGTTGATTTCAATACTCTCCAGCGCTATAGGTGATGTTATGTTTAAATATGAATCCTTGAAAGCACCGAAAATTATCTCCTGATTAACCTCTTTTGCACTCTCATCAGCAATTTCCTGAATAACCTTACTGAAATCCTTCTGCATAAACTTAGGAATTGAATATCCATAATAGTTTTGCATTATAAATGCAATTCCGCCTTTACCTGACTGTGCATTTATTCTTATGATAGCTTCGTAATTTCTGCCTACATCCTTAGGATCTATAGGCAAGTACGGAACTTCCCAATACTCTCCCTCACTATATGCGCTTAATCCCTTCTTGATAGCATCCTGATGAGATCCTGAATAAGCTGTATATACAAGTGATCCTGCATATGGCTGCCTATCTGGAACTACCATTTCAGTGCATTCCTCATATACTTTAATTATACTGTCAATATCACTGAAATCTATTTCCGGGTCTATCCCTTGTGTAAATAAGTTTAATCCCAGTGTCACCAAATCCACATTCCCTGTTCTTTCTCCATTACCGAATATAGTCCCTTCTACACGGTCAATACCTGCCAACATTGCAAGTTCTGCTGTCGCTACTGCTGTTCCTCTGTCATTGTGTGGATGAGCGCTTAAAATTATATTCTCTCTGTTTTTAATATTGTCTGAGAACCATTCTATCTGGTCAGCATATACATTTGGTGTATACATCTCTACTGTAGTCGGCAAGTTAAGAATTACCTTATTATCAGCAGATGGCTGCCATTCTTCAACTACAGCCTCGCATATTTCCAAGGCAAAGTCCAGTTCAGTTCCACTGAAACTTTCAGGTGAATACTCCAAAGTGAATTTTGTTTCCGGATACTTTGGAACTAATTCCTTTATTATTCTTGTTCCCTCTATAGCTAAATCTATAATTTCTTTTTTACTCATGTTGAATACTACTTTTCTTTGAGCAACTGAAGTTGAGTTATATAAATGTACAACAGCCCTTTTTGCACCCTTTAAAGCCTCGAATGACTTCTCAATAAGTTCTCTTCTTGCCTGAGTTAGTATTTGTATTGTAACATCTTCCGGTATAAGATTGTTTTCTATAAGGTATCTTGTAAAATCATACTCTATTTGTGATGCAGCCGGAAAGCCTATTTCTATTTCCTTATACCCCATTTTTATAAGCAAGTTGAAAAATTCCATTTTCTTTTCTAAACTCATTGGATTTCTTAGAGATTGATTACCATCCCTTAAATCCACACTACACCATATCGGAGCTTTTTCTATCAACCTGTTTGGCCACTTTCTTTCTTTAATTTCTACATTTTGATACTGCTTGTATTTATTAAATCCTTCTTTTTGCATTTTTTTGCCCCCTTTTCTATTTACAAATTAAAAAATCGCCAAGGCGATTATGAGCCGTCGATTTTTTTCTCGCATCTGCCTTTCCGAACGTATGTGAGGAAAATCTGGCAGGCGACTATTTTTATTTTTTTACTCTTTAGAGACTGTACTCTGACTACGTATAATAGTATATCCTTTAAGTTATCCACAACTTGGAAATTTTATAATTCCTTAAAGAGTAAAAAAAGTTTTATGAGGAAATTTCCCATAAAACTCTCAATAAGTTATTTATATTATTCTTTCAACTTTCTTCGCATTTCCATAAGAACCTTTTTTTCAATTCTCGATACCTGTACTTGAGAAATGCCTAATAGTTTTGCCACTTCAACCTGAGTCTTATCCTTAAAATACCTCAATATAATTATCTGCCTTTCTTTCAGGTCAATCTCCCTTAAAGCTTCCTTTAAAGCAATCTTATCCACAATTCTCTTATCCTCAGTTCCCTCTTCACTTATCTTGTCAATTAACAGTACCGGTGAACCGTCATCCTGATGGATAACATCCTGAAGATACTGTAAAGAGGATGAAGATTCAAGCGCAAAAACAATTTCTTCTTTTTCTACTGAGGAATACTCTGAAAGTTCATCTAAAGTAGGATCCCGATTAAGCTTTTTAGTCAGATCTTCTTTATAATACTGAAGTTTCTTGGCTAAAGCCTTAGTGCTTCTGCTTACCTTGATAATTCCGTCATCACGTAAAAACCTTTTAATTTCCCCAATGATCATAGGAACTGCATAAGTTGAAAATTTAACATTAAATGAATCGTCAAAATTTTTAATTGCTTTTATCAGCCCTATTGAACCAATTTGCAGAATATCCTCATAATCGTACCCTCTGTTGAGAAACTTCTTGCTTAATGATGCAACCAAAGGCATATTTATTTCAATTAAGCTGTTAAGAGCATCCTTGTCACCACCTTGGGATAGCCTTATCAATTCAGAATTATTCTCATAAATGTGTTCTTCTTTTCCCAACTTTCCTTTATTCATATATTATAATCACCCGGCCTATATTGAGTTGAGCTTTTTTGTCAAAATAATTTTTGTCCCCTTGCCTGACTCACTTTCGACCTCTAAAGAATCCATAAAGGTTTCCATCACAGTAAATCCCATTCCGCTTCTCTCTAAATCAGGCCTTGAAGTGTACAAAGGTTCCATTGCTTTTTCAATATTCTTAATTCCTGTTCCCTTATCCTCTATTATAATTTTCACTTCTTTCCCTTCAAGAAAAGCTTCTATAGTGATAATCCCATCAGGCTTGCTGTTATACCCATGTATTATAGAGTTAGTTACAGCTTCTGAAACTGCCGTTTTAATATCAGACAACTCCTCTAATGTAGGATCTGTCTGAGAGACAAAAGCAGCCACCGCAACCCTGGCAAAGGCTTCATTCTGTGATTTGCTCAAAAATTCAATTTTAACTCTGTTATCAAACATATTCATTCCTCCTGATTGCTGCATCTTGCAACTTCCTCTATGCTGCCATAGGCTCCGATAATTTTATATAATCCTGAAAGCTGAAATACTCTTTCAACATTTTTTGAAGCCCCCGCAATAAAAACCTTTCCGTTTTTTCTGGTGAGTTTTTTATACCTGCCTATGACAACTCCAATCCCGGAACTGTCCATAAATGTTACTGAGGAAAAATCCAAAATTAAATTTTTGATTCCATCCCTGTCTATTCTGTCATCTATTTTAACCCGTACTTCTTCAGCACTATGATGATCAAGTTCTCCAGTTAAGCTGACAATCAATTCGCTACCATCTTTCTTAAATTTCAGATGCATATGTTTTACTCCAACGCAGCAGCCTTTGGAGTATCTCACCTCCTGATCCCATTATTTCTCCTTCTTTTTTACTATATTACCATATTTTTACTCAAGCAGTCAAAGGTTTTTAATTATATTTTTTCTGCACTTTATATTTATCTATTTCATTTTTTAAAGTCAGCATTAATGTCTCTATTGTTTCTTCTTCTTTCAATAGAAGAATCTCTAATGCATCTGTCAATACACTCATGGTATATATCTTAAATACTCCTTCTTTTACCGCTTGTTCAACCTGAGGATTTAAGACTACCTCATCTATATTCATAGCTGGTATCAAAACCCCTGCTTTCGGGGTATCGTTATCTATTGTGCATACATTAAAAAACCCTTCTATCTTTTCATTGACTCCGCCTATGGGCTGGATTTCTCCGAATTGATTGATAGAACCTGTAACTGCTATATTCTGCTTTACAGGAATTTTACCCAAGGATGAAATAATTGAGATCAACTCAGCTACTGATGCTGAATCCCCTTCAAGCATTCCGTATGTCTGCTCAAAACTTAAATGGAAATCAACAGGAATAGGCTCATAAGGAGAAAAAAACTTACTTAAAGCCCCTTGAATAATTGCTACAGATTTTCCATGAATATTCCCGCTTAAATTATTTTCTTTGTGAACATCTATAACTCTTCCGTTACCTTTTGTACAAATGGATGTTATTCTCATTGGCTTGCCAAACCTTACATATCCTAAATCAATTACTGACAGAGCATTTACTGTTCCTACTGTTTCCCCCTGCACCTGAATCAGTATTTTTTTACTGCTGTAAGTTTTCATTATTTCTTCCTGGATCAATTCCTGCCCATATATGACTTCCGTTATACATTTCTTTGTAATCTCAGTTCCCTTATCTGCCGCATGGTTGTGTGCCAAAAATAGCACTTTTTCAATTTCCAGCTTCTCCATACATAACTTTTTTTTATTGGAAGCTCTTCTTGATAAATACCTGAACACTTCCTTAACAGCTTCTTCCGATATATTACAAAGACCATTGTTTTTAATGGTATCTGAAATACAGCTCACCACTGACTTTACGACACCGGGTGTAATATCAACTATTGGATTGAATTCAGCTCTGATAGGAAATAAGCTTCTGAAATCCTCATCATATGAATATAACAAATCATAGCTTTCAGTATCGCCTATCAATATCACCTTCAAATCAATATCTATTGGCAATGGACTGAGTCCGTTCAATGAAAAAATCTCTAAATAGCCTTTGTTAAAATCATAATAAGCCTTCTGGTTTAAAAGAACTTTCTTCAGATAATAGTAACTTCCTATATTATTTATTAAAGAACTCATTCGTATAATCAGGCATCCTTCATTTGCTTTTAATATATCTCCTGAAGTAATTAATGACACATCTGTGGAATACACTCCATTATGATTTTCATATTCTATATTCCCTGCTAAATTGCCTATTGCCGCATCTGCCTCAAAAATAACCTGAGGAGTTGAATTATTACTGTTATCAACTATTACATTTACCTGAAACCTGTTTATTATCTCAGATATCTTTTCTTCATCATCTTCAAAATTCATAGAATAATTTTCTACCAATTCCTCCTGAATTTTTTTATTGATATATTTAAAATATTCCATGGATTTTTCATCATTAATAAGGTACCGCCTGAATCTCGCCCTGTTTTTTGACTCCACCTTTTTCAGGTACAATTTTAAAATACCTTTTATCTTATTTATTGATGAAATTTCCAATTCCTTTAGTTCTTCCAATATTCCTTCAGTATGGTTTTTTAACTTTGCAGCTTTCTCTAAAATATCATCCCTGTCTTTATTCTCCAGTGTGTCATATTCCTTTTCAGTCATTGCAATTCCTGATTTCAGTGGAATAAATGCTAATCCCTGATTAGTGGATTTAAGGTCGAAGCCCTCATTTTTGGCCAACTCTAACAACACACCCATATGATGACTCCGCTTTTTGTATATATCATCTAAAATGCTTTCTTTTTCCTTATTTTCAGAAGAGTTATAAAAATTCACTATGGAGTTATAATAATTTTCTTTTATACTCTCAATGATATTTTTCAGTTTTTTCCCTGAAGAGTTCTTCAGCAACAGCGGTGCCGGATATTTGGCATCTTCATATATGACATAGCAAATGTCTTTTGGACTTTCTCTATCCTTAAGAATTTCTTTAACATAATTTATTATATTTTCAGTTTTATATTTTGAATACGTATCTGCTATATATATGTTATACCCCTCTTTCTGAATGCTGAAGGCCAACTTTAACTTCTTGTATATATCGCAGTATTCAGGGGAATTATCTTTTTTCTGAACAGTATCTGAATTATTCAGATTAATGTCATATACCACTTCATCAAAGGATAATGTTCTTTTCATAGGTATTAACTGCCCTTTTTCCCTGAGCAGTCTCCTCCTTTAAATTATTGTTTATATATAAATATTCCAAAAAGTCTGTTTTAAGCATAATTTCTAGCTAAAAAAATAAAAGTCCCTCTTTAAAGGAACTTTTTAAAACTAAAACAGCTTCATCTGATATACCGTATTTTCTTTTAAGGAGGATACTGACAATCCAATTAATCGTAATTCTTGAAGGATATCTGCCTCTTTTAAAATATCCAGAGCTTCATTTGATATTTCTTCATACCTGTCTATATAATCAGTTAAGGTTTTACTTCTGGTATAGGATTTAAAATCCCATGTTTTATACTTAATGGTGACAGTCCTGCAGGATAATTCTTTTTTACTCAATATAGCAGCAATTTCCATAGAAAACTTTTCTAAATATTTCTTCAGTTCTTCAAATTCCCTTGTATTCCTCTTTAATGTTAATTCTTTTCCAATGGATTTCCTTTCACGGCTTATTTCCACCGGTCTGTTATCCGTTCCTCTCAGCCTGTGATAAATTTCATTCCCCGCTTTGCCAAAATAATAACCAAACAGTTCCCTAGGCAGATTATACAGCTCCTGTATTTTAAATACCCCGATATTATTAAGCTTCCTGACTGACTGTACTCCAAGACCATACACTTTGGAAACAGGCAGCGGAAATAAGATTTCTGGCATCATATCCTTGGTTATTTCCATTATGCCGTCAGGTTTATTCCAATCAGAAGCCAATTTGGCAAGAAACTTATTGTACGATATTCCTACAGAAATGGTTAATCCCAGCTCTTCTTTTATTCTTTTTTTAATATACCTTGCCGTGTCTAAGGGTTCTCTTCCTGAAGATGTTATATCTATATATGCTTCATCTATAGACAAAGGTTCGATAATATCAGAAACCTCTGCCAATATTCCGAATATGTTATTTGAGACTTCTTTATACCTTTCGTATCTTACCGGTAAAAAAATCCCCTGAGGGCATTTTTCTTTTGCCATAAAAATAGGCATGGCCGAACGCACACCATAAGCTCTTGCTTCATAAGAACATGTAGCAACAACCCCTCTTTCACTTACTCCTCCGACGATTACAGGCTTTCCTTTCAAAGCCTTATTGTCCATGACCTCTACAGATGCAAAAAAGGCATCCATATCCACGTGAATTATCCTTCTGTCCATTTTTCCTCTCTTAAATAAGTTTATTATCTATTACTCATGCAGGCGGACAATGCCCCTCTTCCACATGAATTATCCCTATATCTTCATTTCCTATGTTATTTCACTTAAAACAGATACTTCCTGCGTTTTAACGAAATTCAATATACATAAAGCGATGATACCATTTGCTTCTTTTTTGTCCAATATCTTCTCACTGATTATTACCAGCGCAAAAGCCAAGAACTTCCTGAAACTGCTGTCCATGAATAAATTCATCTCAGGATAACTTTCAAGATTTTCTTCATATGCCTGAAGTTTCTTTGAATACTTTCTACGTTTTCTGAAAAAAATGGGATATAAAACAGCAAACTGGTGTTCAATCCTTACTCAAATTATGCTTTCATCAGTCTTAAAATCATAATTATAAACCAATAACATATTTACAATGTCCTGTGTGACATTTGAGCTTTTCACATTTAGCCCTGTATATAAATTAAAGCACTCTTTATACCTTTTTTCAATGGTTTCATGACATGTTCCCTTAGCCACCATTAAAGCAATGACAGGATAATCTTCTTCACATGTTATTGTAAAATTACTTTTTTTTATCTTCTTAAATAAATCATTAAACAGGGAGACTGCATCATCATCTTCAGTTTCTTCTAATATATAACTGGCCAATGCAAGATAGCTGCCTTCCCTGAAGCCCATAGAAACCAGCTGAGCTTCCTTCCTCGCTAACTTTCCTATCTTATTTTCATAGCCCTTTTGGTCAATGGAAAGCAAAATTGAAACTATATACAATCCAACCCCTCTGAATGACGAATGCCATGATGTTTTTTCTGATATGATTCTTCTTATTTTTTTCACCTTGTCAACATCTATATCCATAGAATTAACTTCACCCACTAAGGCTGCAAAGTAATTCAGATATTCCCCATCAAATCTCAAATCTTTCCTTGCCTCATTGTATTTTTCTACAATCTTGTCAAAGATACTTTTTATACCATACATTCAAAACAACTCCAGTTAACAATATCATTTTATAGGTTATTTTATACCTTATAGCAATAATGACACTAATCTATTCTGAAGTGAAATTAA
>JBEHWK010000116.1:0-10322 GCA_040217795.1 Clostridiaceae bacterium | reverse complement strand
AAGGGAATTTTAAAAGGACTTGATAATGTTTTTATTGCAGGTCAATGGCTTATGGCACCTGGAGGATTACCTACAGCAGCAGCAACGGGGAAATTCTCCATACAAAGAATTTTAAAAAAAGAGAAGCGAAGTATTGAAATAGCAATCTAAATATATCTGGAATTAAGAAGATTTTTAATGACTGAACCTGGAGGGAACCCCAGGTTTTTTCTACTTGGAGGAGATAATATATAATTAGTCTATCAGAGGGGATATAATGTTAGTAAGAGAAATAGTTCTGATATTATAAATAATGAAAAGCATATGGTTTAAAGGGGATGTGTAAAATGAATGCTGACAGTTTGCTTATAAGCAGAGGGAACCTGGAAAAGGAACAGCTTAAAGGAAAGGTTGTGCTTATAACAGGAGCTGGCGGAGGTATTGGCTATGAAGCTGCCCGGTCATTAACATGGCTTGGAGCAAATGTGATTATTGCAGAGATAGATAAAGTAAAGGGAAAGAAAGCTGAAGAAGAATTAAATAAAGAGTTTGGGGAGAAGGGTCCCATTTTTATTCACACTAATATCGGGAATGAGAGAAGCGTTAAGAGATTAGTGAAAAAAGCTTATAATACTTTTGGAAAAATAGATATCTTAATTAACAATGCAACTATTACACCTATGGGGTCAGTACATGAAGTTGGCATAAATAATTGGGACTTAAGCTATAGTGTAAATCTAAGAGGACCTGTTCTTTTAGTATCTGAAGTTCTTCCTGATATGATTAAGAGGAATTCCGGAACAATTGTGCTTGTACCTTCATCTGGGGCAGCACCTTACATGGGAGCTTATGAAGTATTCAAAACATCGCAGGTTGAACTAGCCAATACCCTGGCAGCTGAGCTTGAACATACAGAAGTTATAACCTATTCAATCGGGCCCGGCATTGTAAAAACTGATACGGCTCAGAAAGCAATTGAAAAAATTGCTCCCCTCTACGGAAAAAGCGTAGAGGAATTTTACAAGATGAGCGAAAATGTGTTGTTAACTGCTGAGGAAGCAGGAGCTGGTTTTGCAGCTTCAGTTGTTTTAGCAAGGCAGTATAGAGGCTTGGAGATTGGATCAATACAGGCACTTATGGATGCGGGAATTCCAATGACAGAAAAAAAGAAAAGTGATAATTTAAATCTCTCAGAGGAAGAAAAAAATAATATTGAACATTTGTTTAAGGATATCAAGAGAACCTTTGTTGAACAAATAGATGGCTGGAGCACAAGGCCAATATTTGAAAGGCAGTGGCTTATGAGGGATTTTAAAAAACTTATGGGCGCTTCCCCGGAATATTTTCTAGATATTCTTAGAGGGTTTGAAAGTGCTTTAATAAACAACAAGGTATCTTCAGACACCTTGGATAAGCTGCCTCTTGAAAAGATAGCTTCATATTATATCCATCTGATAGAACTGCTGAAAGACTACGAAAAAGACAAAAACAAGGTTAAAGAATACACAGACATAATGAATGGATGGATTGAAATTATTGAAAGACTTAAGATACTTATAAAAGAAATGTAATCTTTTTAAAGCGAATTAGAGGGTGAATGTAAACTCACCCGCTAACTTTATATAGTATTTCAACATTCTATTAAAACATAACCTATTATTTAATAATAGCTTTTACCATTGGTTCAAAGGTTAAAATACATGTAAGGACTATTAAAACACCAATAGTTATCCAGCCGATTGTATTCTTGAGCCTGTTGTTTACGTAGCTGCCCATGATTTCCTTGTTATTTACCATCAGCATCATGCAGATCAATACTACAGGCAGCAATACTCCGTTTATTACCTGTGACCATAAGGTAATCTGGATTAAAGGCGCTCCGGGGATTAATATTATCACAATTCCTATAATAACTATTATAGTGAAGAGTGTAAAAAATTCCGGTGCTTCTTTTAACTTTTTATCAATACCTGCTTCAAAACCAAAAGCTTCACAAATATAGAAAGCTGTTGCCAGAGGAAGTATTGTAGCTGAGAAAATAGATGCTATAAAAAGTCCAAAAGCGAATATCTGAGAAGCGAAAGCTCCGGCAAGAGGTTTTAATGCCAATGCGGCATCCTTTGCTTCCTCGATTTTTACCCCGCTTTTATTTAATGTAGCTCCGCAGGCTACAATTATGAAGAAAGCAACAGTTACTGTAATTACACTGCCCACAACAACATCCCAGAATTCGTATTTAAAATCTTCAATTTTCAGCCCTTTTTCTATTACGGCAGACTGCATATAAAATTGCATCCACGGAGCAATGGTCGTACCTACCATGCCGATGACCATACTTATATAGTCAAGATTGTTTTCAACAGCAGGATGTGTTATGGCATTGCCTATTTCATGCCAGTCAGGCTTAGCAAAGAATGCAGAAGCAACGTAAGACAGTAAGAATACGCTAAAAACCAGAAATATCTTTTCAGTTGTCTTATAGGTACCTTTAACTACAAGAAACCATACGGCTATTGCCGCCAAAGGCACAGATACATATTTGCTTACTGAGAAAACCTGCATACTTCCCGCAACACCTGCGAATTCAGTGGCTGTATTTCCAATATCCGCAATTATAAGTCCTATAAATATAAAGAAGGTTATTTTGACTCCGAAGTTTTCCCTGATAAGATCAGCAAGTCCTTTTCCTGTAACAATTCCCATCCTGGCATTCATTTCCTGTACCACCAGAAGCACAATAAAGCAGGGAATCAATGACCAAAGCAGTTTGTAGCCATAAGTGGCGCCGGCAACAGAATATGTTGTGATACCTCCTGCATCATTATCCACGCTTCCTGTTATGATTCCAGGACCCAAAATGCTTAAAAATATTAAAAGATTCGCTATCCATGGTTTCTTTTTTGTATTCATACCTGCCACCCCTTTATCTGTATCTCTTATTGTTCTTGGTTACTTCATGAACAACATCATTTATATTTACAATTCCTATGAGATGATGATGTTCATCGACAACCGGGACGGCAAGTAGATTATATTTGGATATAGATTTTATCAGCTCATCTATTTCATCTGTATCCAGCATTTCAATTATTTCTGCATTCATTATATCCTTCAATTTTTTATCCGGAGCTGAAATCAGTAAATCCATTAAGGAGACTGCTCCAATGGGCATAAGTTTATTATTTGTAACATATATGGAATAAATCTGCTCAATATCCTCAGTTGATTCACGAAGTTCATTGACTACCTGGGCTGCTGTAATGTCAGCCGGGTATGAAATGAAATCAGTGGACATGATGCTTCCAACCTGGGATTCTTCATATTCCAATAGCTCTCTTATTTCATCTGAAGCTTCTTTTTCCATGTTGTTAAGCAATTCTTCCATTTTATTTTCCTGCAGGCCATCCAATACATCAGCGGCCTCATCTGCAGGCATTTCCTCAAGGATGTCTGCCGCTTTATCAGGAGACAGAGTTCTTATGAGGTTTACCTGCATATCTTCTTCCAATTCCTCCAGCACATCTGCAGCTTTGGCAGTATCCAGGGTGGAAAAAATAATCGCGCCTGTGTTCACGTCAAAATCCTCGATGATATCTGCCAGGTCTGAAGGGTGAAGAGTAGACAGTTTATTATAAGTTTTTGAAAGCATTATATCCTTTGTTGCAAAGGCTGCCTGAACATCTGCCCAAAGCATAAGCTTTCCTGAGGGTTTAAATCCTAACCTTTTTAATGGCTTGGCAATATCAAGTCTTCTCAATAACCCTTCAAAACCAATATCTACTGCAACAATAAACATCCCGGAAGATAATATAACCAGTCTCACGTCGTTTGCTCTTACAACCTTTCTGCCGTTCACATCAATAATCTGTTTATCCAGTACATACTTTTTCAACAGCATAAAGTTACCAAGATCTTTATCTACAGCTTTATTGCATACTAAAACATACTGCCCCTTTTCTTTGGAAATATCAATATTATCAAAATCGATAAACTTAAGGCCTTCTTTAGTTTTAACAGCAGCAACTGTAACCTTTGGATTTTCAAATTTGATATCAACAGCAATGTCCTTTAAGGTCCCCAATATCTGATGGTCAGGAGTATAGACTTTGTTGCCTAAAATTCTGCTTAAATATACACTTATAAATTGCATTGTAAACACCCCTTTGTGTCCGGGTGCACAATGCAGCGTTTAATGCAGTGCACCCTTATTAAATTTTAAATGACAAATTAAAAATTTTGCATTGTTATTTTTATAACTCGGGTCACCGTCCATTAAACACATCACACTCCTTAATTTTATAATTAAAATAAATTCAATACATCATATTAAGTGAACACACTAAATGTAACTCTGGAAAATAAAAAAAGAGCTCATAAAAAAGCTCGTGAAAAATAAACATTGCACTTTCTTCGTTGAGCTTTAGCACTATGTGGCTTTGAGTTAAACCCAGCTGCGTTAAATAAAACCTTAATTCGATAATATTTGTTGACCCATTGGCATCTCTCGATATTTTTGGGCAGCAGCGTATATCCTGTACATAGGAGCCTCACCTAACAGTGATATTAAATTTGATAACAATCTACATTTTAGTATATTCTTATGACAGCTGAATGTAAACACTTTTAACAAATATTAATTATTTTCAACAGGGCTTGATATATTTAACCGATTTGTTACAAAATGTAAAATAAAAAAATACTATCATAGTAGTATGGGGAAGAAAAATGAAAAGAGTGAGCAGAATGAAAAGAGTGAGCAGAATAAAAAGAATGAGAAAAAAGAAATTTTTCAAAATTATTATGAGAGTGCTGATCTTCTTTGTTTCAGCTATTGTAATATCTATATATTTTCATAAAAAGAATAGCAATGCTATTATAGTAAGTAAACCAAACCAGGAAACATATCTGAGAGCTAATACTTCAGGTTACAGTGCAGATAACCAAAGTCAGAGGAACAGTAATGATTTAGAGGTGCATAATATGCTCGTAAGTCATAATTATGAAAATGATAAGAAGAAAAAAGCTTATTTGACTTTTGATGACGGACCATCAACTACAATTACACCGCAAATATTGGATATCCTAAAAGAAAATAAGATAAATGCAACTTTTTTTGTTATAGGAAGCTTTATTGATAAATCACAAGCAGCAAGGGATATATTAAAAAGGGAATATAATGAAGGAAATTCAATAGGAAATCATTCATATACACATAAATATAATATTCTATATCCTAATGGAGTAGTTGATACTAATGCTTATATGAATGAATTTGAAATGACAAGAAAAGCAATAAGTTCAGTGATAGGAGAGAATAATATTTCAAAAGCACTAAGATTTCCGGGAGGACATATGTCATGGAAGGGAGAGAATGAAGTGGACAAGCTATTAGAGGCGCAAGGATATTACTATATAGATTGGAACTCTATGGCTGGAGATGCTGAAACAAAAAGTCGGAGTAGGGACTCTATGTTTCAAATATTTAATGAAACAAAAAAAAATGTAGCCAGGAACGGAGATTTAGTTGTATTAATGCATGATACGTATGGCAAAGATGAAACCGTTAAGGTTCTTCCTGAAATGATAAAAGAATTAAAAGATGAGGGGTATGAATTTGATACCATAAGATAATATTTGTAGCAGTGCTGATAAAAATCAATGAAAGAATTAATAGCACCAAATTAAAATTGACTAAGGTTTAATTTTATTATCAATATTAAGTTTGAACAACCCTTGAGGTAGAGACCTTCAAGGGTTGTTTTTAAAGGGTATGTTACATTTTATCCATATCCATAATTTCAGGGTCAATAGAAAGGATATCTTCAAGTTTTACTTGTTCAGAGTAGGAAATTTTTGAGGTATCCCCAAGAATATATCCATGCATGAATGGGGGGCGGGGCATTTTCTTTGGAGGTATGGGTTTAACTGATTTAATATAATTTTTTACTTCATCCGGAACAGAATTACTTTTAGTTAAGAGCAGGGGAGTGTGTTTACCCATATGAGAAAATAATACTCCAGCTATAATATTCATTGGATTGTTTAGCGTTCCGAAAGTAAACGCATGACCTTCTTTATAGTCTCTGCCCCAGCCAAATTCTGTCTTGTGGTCCTGATATTTAGCAAAGTTAACAGCTATATCATAGGGACTTTCTCCGCTTATCCTATCCAGATGTTTTACATTAGGCGATTGGGATAAAGCGTCTTCAATACATTCTGATACAGTCATAGTTGAACCTATAATATAAATGTTAATATCGTGCATTTTTGTGATTGTGTCGAGTGTACAATCTGGAATGTAATCTTTTTTAACAAATAAAATAGGGTCTCCGTGATGTGCAGACCAGTAAGGAGTCATGATTCCTTCATGATAATATTCACCAGAGGTTATTATCAGGTTTTTGAAGTCATTTCTTTCTTCAGGAATCATACATGCAGTTTCGTAATGGTTACAACCTGCTATATAACGTGCTTTTAATCCATAATCAGCTAATTCGAAGGCCATATTCATTGAAATATTGCCAACTAAAAATACATGTGTTCCATCATAACCTTTAGGAGATAATCTGATTATTTCCTCCAATGTTTCTCTTCTTAACCTATCCCCATCAGTTATTAATAAAGAAGCATCAATTGGAGTGTGAACCAAAGGAGCTGCTGCTATTGCATCGAAAATCTCGTTTTTATTCACTAATATTACAGCCTTTGGCTTCATGAAAGTATAAACCATTTTAGAAACTTCTATAGACAAATCAATCGGGCCAGTACCGCAAACTCTTGTAGTATTTAATGTAAGTGGGCAATTTGACATATTCGGGAACATTACTTTCCTCCTAAAACCTTATCTGTAAATATAATATTCTCAGAACAATAATTTGCTTTTAATAAGGTAAAAATATTAATGTGATATTAGATAAAGAAAGCAATGTTCTTCACAGGACCTTTATATAAATATGATATGTTGATAACAGTTAAAACATATCAACAAATAGGGGGGACAAAGTGGGAACAAGACGAATTTGGGAGATAGATTTATTAAGGACTATGGCAATACTGCTTATGGCTTCGTTTCATATAGTATTTGATTTGAATGAATTTGCAGGTATTGATATAGATTATTTGAGCGGATTCTGGTATTGGGCAGGTAAAGCATCTGCGTTAGCATTTATTTTTCTTGCAGGTATAAGCAGTGGCTTTAGTAATAATACTATAAAAAGAGGTGTTAGGTTACTCGCATTTGCTATTGTAATAACTATTGTTACATACATTGCTTTCAGGGAAGAGTATATTCGATTCGGAATTCTGCATTTTTTAGGGATAAGCATGGTTCTTTCTCCACTGTTAAAAAAATTCAATAATGCATTACTGCTGATTAGTGCAATAGTTATAGCAGTTATATCATTACCATTGGGAAACACTTTAGCTGGTACAAGTTTGCTGCTTCCATTTGGTGTTATGTACAGAGGATTTGAAACACTGGATTATTATCCTTTAATTCCATATCTTTCTGTATTTATGATTGGTATTTTTGTTTACAAAATCTATTATTATAGAAAACAAAGTCTATTTAAGCTTAATTATGAGAATCAATACATATCGACTATAAGTAAGAACTCACTTCTGATATATTTGCTGCATCAGCCAATTATCGCTGCAACGATTTTTTTATTAAATCGTCAGATAAATATTTGATAAGACTGTTTATAGCATTAAAATTCAAACTCATAATCACTAACAGTTAAGTTGTTTAAGTGAGGGTAGTTGTAATAACTTAATTTCAAAATGGCTTCTTAAAATACAAAGAATATTTTAAGTCAAATCAGAAAATATTGTTACAAAAGAAAGGAGTAAAGTAGATGGTTTTAAAAGAACGTGTTGCACACGATCAGACGCTGGACAACACTTTAGCTCTGTCCCAGGAAGGGTATATGTTTATAAAGAACAGGATGGACAAATATAAGACCTCAGTTTTTGAGACACGGTTGCTTGGGCAAAAAGCAATTTGTATCAGCGGAGAAGAAGCAGCCAGAGTGTTTTATGATCCAGAACGGTTTCAAAGGAACGGAGCTTTACCTAAAGCGATACAAAAAACACTTTTTGGTGTCGATGCAATTCAAACAATGGATGGAGAAGAGCATCTTCATAGAAAGCAGATGTTCATGTCCATGATGACACCACTACATGAAAAGCAGCTGGCTAATCTTATTACCCAAAATTGGGGAGCTTATATTGAAAAATGGGAAAAAGCTGAAAGTATCATACTTCTTGAGGAAGCAAAAGAAATTTTATGCCTGACTGCATGTAAGTGGGCTGGAATTCCATTGACAGAAAATGAGGTTAAAGAGAGAGCTGAGGATTTTTATGCAATGGTTGATGCTTTCGGAGCCGTCGGATTACGCCACTGGAAAGGCAGAATGGCAAGAAAAAGAACTGAGGAATGGCTCTGCTGTATAGTGAAGGATGTAAGATCAGGAAATCTAAAGGCAAAAGATGGTTCAATGCTTAACACTGTAGTTTCTTTCAAGAACCTTAAAGGCCAGCCCCTTAGTGATCAAATGACTGCTATAGAGATTATAAACACAATAAGACCAATTGTTGCTATTGCTATTTTTATAACATTTACAGCTATAGCACTGCAGGAGCACCCTGAGTGTAAGGAAAAGATCTTGTCAGATTTATCAGAAGACAGGAGTTATCTGGAAATGTTCGTCCAGGAAGTACGCCGTTATTATCCCCTTACACCTTTTATTGGTGCAAGAGTACGAAAGAATTTCAGCTGGAAACAGTGCGATTTTAAAGAAGGAAACCTTGTATTACTGGATGTATATGGTATGAATCATGACGTAGATATCTGGGATAATCCATTTGCTTTCCGGCCGGAACGTTTTAATGAAAGGAAAAGCAGCTTATTTGATTTCATACCGCAAGGTGGAGGTGATCCATCTAAGGGACATCGCTGTCCGGGCGAGGGGATAACTATAGAAATTATGAAGGCAAGCCTGGATTTCCTGGTTAATAAAATAGACTTTCAGGTGCCGGATCAGGATTTAAGCTTTAGTACAGTAAGAATGCCAGCATTACCTGAAAGTGGATTTATAATGAATAATATCAAAGGAAAATAGAGGAGTATAATTTGCCTTCCATCAGATTGTGGTTTGGAGGATTTTTTTGAATGTAGCAGGAATAAAAATACATTGACAAAGAATACCTAAAATGATATTGTCTTTTTAAATAATACCTATAATAATAGTAGGTTATAAAAATATTAAATAAAATAAACAATTAATTAGTTAAAGAAGATATAGATAAGGTGTGAAAATATATGCATTTTTTAATAAATTACTGGTGGTATATGCTTTTAATCGGAGCAACGGTCTTTATAGTGGTTAAAATTTGTGGCAATAGTCTTTGATGTAAGATAAGTAAATTTACAAGGTAACTCACTTTTTTCTTCATACAATCTTTATATGAACAGAATATAATGTCATTAAAAACAATATAATGGAGGATTAATTATGAATTGCCATAAAAACAATAACGATAAGAATACTCAATCAAATCATAAACATAGTCCCTTGAAACATATGATTCACATGGTGCTTTGTTGCGGACTTCCAATAGTAATTATAGCAATATTGCCACTTATAACGAAATTCAATCCTGCTGCAGGGGGAGTGCTGTTAAAGATAGTGCCCTTTTTATGTCCAATAATGATGCTTACAATGATGCCTATGATGATAAGAGCAGATAAGAAGAACAGTTCTGTCAGCGGCAAGGATAACGAGGCGGCAGAATTAAAGAAGCCTGCTGAATAATGGATTCAGCGGATAAGAGAATAATGGCGGAAGAGCCTTGTGATTTTTACCAATCATGGGGTTCTTCTGTTTTTCAAAAGTCATTTTACAAGGTCAGTTTTACTCATAATATCTTTAGAAGATATCGATATACTTATAGTTAAGAAATAAATTTTTTAAATGAGAGGTAAACAGTATGGATAATATATTAATAATTGAGGATGAAGAAAAAGTAGCTGATGTGGTGAAGGCCTACCTGGAAAAGGAGGGCTATGGAGTTGTCAGCGCCACAAGAGGATATGAGGGTATTGAAGCTTTCAATAAAGGCCATTTTAAGCTGATAATTCTTGATTTGATGCTGCCTGACATAAGTGGAGAGGAGATCTGCAAAATAATAAGGCAGACTTCTGATGTATATATATTTATGCTTACAGCCAAGGGAGAGCTGAACCAGAAAATAGAAGGGCTGAATATGGGAGCAGATGAATACCTGGTAAAGCCTTATAGTCCAAGGGAACTTACTGCAAGGGTTAATGCCTTATTCAGAAG